>NZ_JAQTWM010000094.1 GCF_028689305.1 Rhodoferax sp.
CCGCTTGAATTCAACTCGTCAACGCCAGAACAACTCACCACCTTGCGCAGCATTGAGGCAGGCTACGGCACCGCCACCAACATGAAGCGCACGCTGGCGCATTCCCCGGTGTCTTTACATGCCTTGCTCCAGTGGTATCCATTGCGTGATGAAGTCAAGGCTTTTCTAGGTGAACGCGGTATCACCCTGTTTTGCCATGCCATCTCCACCGGTAACGCCTGTGTGTTGTGTTCCACCTACTTCCGCCGCGAGCTCATGGATGCGGGGGAAGACCCCGCCAAACTGGTCATTACCGAGCCGCTGGCAGCGGTGGTGGACTACGGTGCAGCACTGGCCGATGATCCCCATGGCTTGGACGATGCGTTGTGGGAGCGACTCAAGGCCGCATTTGACGATACCCAGTTGGTGGCACTCACCGCCTTCGGCACGTTGATGATCGCCACCAACGTGTTCAACAATGCGCTGCGTATTGACCTTGATGAGAGTCTTCAAGGCTACAGTGCCGGGGAGGTCGCACATGGCTGAGTTCTCCGGCAAAGTAGCGTTTATCACCGGCGCAGCACATGGCCAGGGACGTGCAACAGCCTTGGCGCTGGCTGCCGAGGGTGCACGCATCGTGGCTTTTGACATTGCCCGCACGCTGGACTACCCGGGCTACGCACTGGGCAAATCCGATGAACTCGACAGCCTGGTGCAAGAGGTACACGAACTGGGCAGCGAGGCCCTGGCCTTTGTGGGTGACGTGCGGGTGGACGCAGACATTACCCATGCAGTCAACGAGACAGTCGCCGCCTTTGGCCGTATCGACATACTGTTCAACAACGCCGGCATCGCCGCCTATGGCCTGGCCCACGAGCTGACCGAGGAGGCCTGGGATGCCGTGCTGGACATCAACCTCAAGGGGGCCTGGTTGGTGTCGCGCCGGGTCATCCCACACCTTGTGGCGCAGCGCTCAGGGGTCATCATCAACAACTCATCGGTGGCGGGCCTGCGTGCTTTTGCCAAGCTGTCGCACTACACCGCCTCCAAATGGGGACTGACCGGGCTGACCAAGGCCTTGGCGCTGGAACTGGCTCCACACGGCATTCGTGTCAACTCCATTCACCCCACGGGCGTGAACACCGGCATGAATGATGGCTTGGCCTTTCTGGAAGGTGCCACACCCACTGAAATTGCCGAACGCTCGGCCGGCAACCTGCTGCCAGTGCCGTGGATCGAGCCTGAAGACGTCAGCGCCGCAGTGTTGTACCTGGCTTCGGAGCGAGGCCGCTACATCACCGGAACGCAATTCGTGATTGACGCTGGCCTGCTCACGCGCTGACGACATCACCACTTTTTCTGTCACACCCATCGTTCAAAAGGAGATCCCATGAGCTTTAAATTTGAAACCCGCGCTGTTCACGCAGGCTATTCACCCGACCAGACCACCAAGGCCGTGGCGGTTCCCATCTATCAGACCAGCTCTTTTGCGTTTGACAACACCCAGCATGGCGCCGACCTGTTTGACCTGAAGGTTCCCGATGGCCACATTTACACCCGGGTGCAAAACCCGACGCAGGACGTGCTGGAACGCCGGGTAGCCGAGCTTGAAGGTGGTGTTGGCGCCCTGGCCCTGGCGTCGGGCCAGTCAGCCACCACCTTTTCGATCCTGACTTTGGCCGAAGCCGGTGACAACATCATTGCCGCCACAACGCTGTATGGTGGCACCTACACGCTGTTTGCCCAAGTGTTGCCTAAACTCGGCATTGGCGTGCAGTTTGCCAACGCCAGTGAGCCTGAAACCTTTGAGCCGTTGATCAACGCCAAGACCAAGGCGATTTATGCCGAATCCATTGGCAACCCGCTTGGCAACATCACCGACATTGCCAAGCTGGCTGACATAGCCCACCGCCATGGCATTCCGCTGATCATTGACAACACCGTGCCTTCGCCTTACCTGCTTCGCCCATTCGAACATGGGGCTGATATCGTGGTGCATTCACTCACCAAATACCTTGGCGGTCATGGCAATTCCATTGGCGGCATCATCGTGGATTCGGGCAAGTTTCCCTGGGTCGAACACAAGGACCGCTTTCCGCAATTTTCGGAACCAGATGCCAGCTACCACGGTGTGGTGTTCAACGAGGCGCTGGAAGAAGCGGCTTTTATTGGTCGTGCGCGGCTGGTGCCCTTGCGCAACATCGGCGCAGCCATTTCCCCCTTCAACGTGTTTCTGATCCTGCAAGGCATCGAGACGCTGGCATTGCGGCTGGATCGCATCACCGACAACGCCATCAAGGTGGCACGCCACCTGCAAGCCCACCCCAAAGTCACCTGGGTCAACTACGCGGGCTTGCCAGAGCACAAGGATCATGCCCTGGCACTGAAATACCTGGGCGGAAAGCCTTCGGGCATTTTGACTTTTGGCATTCAGGGCGGATTGGAAGCAGGAGCGAAGTTTCAGGATGCGCTGAAACTCTTCACCCGGCTGGTCAACATTGGGGACGCCAAGTCGCTGGCTTGCCATCCGGCCACCACCACCCATCGCCAGCTCAACGCCGAGGAGCAGGCCAAGGCCGGCGTAGCCGCCGACACCGTGCGCCTGTCCATCGGCATTGAGCACATCGACGATTTACTGACCGATCTGGATCAGGCCCTGGCTGCCGCCTGAACGACAACGACCCCGTCAGTTGGGGTCGTCAATAATTGCTATATATTTAATAGCAAAAAAGTCATATGATATGCGGGCTAAGGCCGAAAATGTCTGTCACTTCTGACGAGAATGCAAGGTCATGCTGGCAAACACCAGAATCAGGCCCACCCACAGCAGATCCGGTGAATACCAGTTCAGATCCAAGAAGTGGCGAATGCGTGTGCTACACAGCGACATGGCCAGCTCACAAATGCTGCTGGACAAACCCAGACACATGGTCGCTTGCGGCAAGCTCAGGTAGTCATAACTCACCACGCTGCGGAAAACAATGCCCCACCAGACCACGGCCATCACCACCAGCGTTGCCCCCAGTCCCCACAAGCTGCGACGCAGCAGACCACTCATGCGGCCAGTCCTTCGCTGGCCAGTTCGACTGTGCCAGTCAGCGCGTCAATCTGCAACACCGCCAGCAGCTCCTGGCGCAAGGCCATGATGCAGGCATCGTCACGACTGCGGGGATAAGGCCGATCCACTTTCACCTCGGCAAGAATCCGTGCGGGCTGGTCCGACAGCACCAACACACGGGACGCCAGCAGCAGCGCCTCTTCAACATCATGAGTCACCAGCACTGCGGTAAACCCCGTCTTGCGCCAGAGTGACTCCAACTCACCCTGCATCTTCAGCCGGGTCAGTGCATCGAGCTTGCCCAGAGGTTCGTCGAGTAACAACAGCTGGGGATCATTGACCAAGGCACGGGCCAAGGCCACCCGCTGCGCCATCCCCCCCGAGAGCTGATGCGGCAAGGCATCGGCAAAGCCATCCAGTCGAACCAATGCCAGCGTCTCGTCCACACGGTACTGTTGCTGCGGCAGAACACCACGCGCTTCCAGACCGAGCGTCACGTTCTGCCGAACCGTGCGCCAAGGAAACAGGGTGGGATCCTGAAACATCAGGATACGCGATGGATCAGGGCTGACTACTTGGGTACCGTTGACCTCGATACGCCCACCCACCGGTTGCTCCAGGCCAGCCACCAGCCGCAACAAGGTGGACTTGCCGCAACCCGATGGCCCCAGAATCGCCACAAACTCACCTGGCGCCACACTCAGGGTGAATTGCTCCAACACCGATACACGTCGGGTTTCAATATCGAAGTGATGACTGACGTTCTCAATCTCAACGCCATGCCCTGTGGGGGTGACACTTACCATCTGACCAGGCCTTTCTGCCACGACAACAAACGGTCACGCACCATGAACAGCAGGGTAACCAGACCGGAACACATCAATGCCATGATCAGCAAAGCTGCGTGGACGTTGCCATAAGCGGCCCAACCTGTGGCCCATTGCAAATACCAGCCCAGGCCGGCCTTGACTCCCAGCAACTCAGCCACCACCAGCACGGCAAACGAGTTGTAAAGCCCCATGAACAGTCCCACAAACACATGCGGCAATGCTGCGGGTATGGCCACATGGCGCACCAAAAAACGGCGGTTGGCACCATGCGTCCGGGCCACGTCATAAAGTGCCTTGTCTACCGACGCCACCCCCGACCATGTCAGGATGGTGACCGGGATACCTGAGGCCAGAGCAATCAGGAAAACACTGCCACTGAACGTGGTTGGAAAGACAAAAAACACGATCGGCAGCCATGCATTGGCAGGCACCGGACCAATGACCTTGAGCACCGGATGCAGCCAATAGGCGGCGCGGGTCGACCAGCCAATTGCCGTGCCGGCCACGCCCCCCAACGTGACCCCGAAAAAATAGCCAACACCCCACAGACGCAGGGTGTGTAACACACAGGTACCCAGTCGCTCCCAGTCTTCCAGATACACATCAACAATGCCCTGGGGCGGCGCAAAAAAAGGCCTTGGTAACCAGCCGAACTTGGCCACTGCCACTTCCCACACCGCAAAGACCAACCCCAATGCCACCAACCACGGTCCCCAATAACGCAGCCGGGTGACTGGCCCACTGAATCGGTAAGGCAGCAGAGCCAGCACCAGCAATGCAAAACCCAGCGTGGCCTCCACCTGGGCCAGGGCCATGGTGCTTTCCCATTCGTGCAGATCTGGCAAGGCCAGGGTAACACCGGCTGCCAGCCACCAGGCAACAGCGGCCATCAGCCCGGTCGGCCAGGACAACCACCGGGCCGAGGACCGCGCACCGGTTGATCGTGCCGATCTGGCCAGTGCCTCACTGACGCGGTACATCAGGCCAAAATGTTGGCGGAAATCCTGGCCGCCAACTTCGTCGCGTCGAGAGAGGGCTTGAACACTTTGACCAGCTTCAGGTCATCAATCGACTTAACCAACTCTTGCTTGAGCGGTTCACCAATCGGATGATGGGTGTAGGGTAAAGCGCTGAGCATTTCTACCAACTCCGGCACCGAGACACCGGGTTTGAACTGGTTGAAATAGTTTTGTGCTACCGCCGCCGGACTCTTGGCCGTCAGCTCATGCACTTCCAGCACAGCGCGCACCAGTGATCGGGCTGCGGCAATGTCGTTCTTCAACAATTTGCCGCTGGCACCCACCACGCAGCAGGTGCGATCGGCATAGACGCCAGACTGGGTGTTGGCAATCTCCACCAGCTTGTTCTGCTTGATGAAACGGTAAGTATCTGGATCCAGATGCGCCAGCGCCTGGGCCTCGCCTTTTTGCACCGCCAATCCGAGAAGATCCCCAGGAAAGACTTTCCATTGCACCTCTTTCTCCGGGTCAATGCCGGCTTTCGCCAGTGTGACGATGAAGGCATCCCGCGCCGGACTGGTCAAATCCGACACAGCAACCGTTTTGCCACGCAGGTCTTCCACACGCTTGATGCCAGCCGTGGGAGAAGCCAGCAAACGCATGCACCCCGCATGGGTACCCGCCACCAGCTTGACGTCAAAACCTTGTTCCAGCGGTTTGAGCCATTGCAGCAGCAAACCCAGTCCAGCATCGGCCTTACCGGTGGCAATCGCTTCCAGCAACTGCTCTGAAGAACCCTGGAAGTCGATCAGCTCCACATCCAGACCATGTTTGATGAAAATGCCCTTTTCCTTCGCAAACGCCAACGGTGAATGACAGGCGGCACCTTGTGCCCACGCGATCTTGAGCTTCTTGGGGGTTTTGTCCTGGCTGAACGCCTCGCTCGCCAGAATCCCCAGGCTGGCAGCTACACCCACTGCACCAGTCGCCCGAAGAAAGGTGCGGCGACCGCCACTACCAGCCGCAGGATGTTGGTTTGTACTCATGTTGGATTCCTTGGCAAAGTTGAAGAAAACACCGTTCTCGGATCACGGCGCGAATTCAAGCGTAAACAAAATTTCAGCCATCCGTTCGAAGCATTTCGCATGAACTTAGAAGGAAATGACACAACAGACTGGCCACGGCCATTGCGACCACCCCTATCCCACCGCAGCGCCAAACAATCTTCCTGACAAGGTCAAAAACCGCATATTGATACTCCAAAAACTTTGTTGTCTGACAGGTTCTTCCTCGTTGTAATGCTCGTTTCTTTCCTGGAGATACTTGCATGATCCGAATATCCAAAGCCATCACTTTCGGGCGCGTTATTGGTGCCGTCGTCGCCTTGGGGGTCCTGACCTCCTTGAGCGCACACGCACAGCCCCGTCACGGCGGCACCCTGAACTGGGTCGTCAACCCGATCCCGACCTCACTCATTCCTTTGACCACCTCTGCTGGCGGCAACAGCGACATCGGACCCAAGGTGGTAGAGGGGTTATTGACCTACGGCTACGACCTCAAGCCCAAGCCTCAACTGGCCACAGCCTGGGATGTGAGCAAGGACGGTTTGCAATACCGGTTCCAATTGCGCAAAGGCGTGAAATGGCACGATGGCAAGGATTTCACGTCAGCAGACGTAGCGTTTTCCATCCTCACCCTCAAGCAGGTACACCCTCGGGGCCGTGGCACGTTTGCCAATGTCACCGAGGTCAAGACACCCGATGCCCATACTGCAGTCCTGGTACTGAACAAACCAGCCCCGTTTCTGCTGACCGCGTTGGCGGCCGCCGAGTCACCCATCGTGCCCAAACACCTGTATGAAGGTACCGACATCGCTGCCAACAAATACAACAGCGCACCTATCGGTACCGGCCCGTTTGTCTTCAAGGAATGGGTCCAGGGCAGCCATGCCATTTTTGACCGAAATCCCAATTACTGGGACAAACCCAAACCCTATCTAGACCGCGTGGTGGTGCGTTTCATCCCAGACGGCGTTGCGCGTGCCGCAGCTCTGGAATCGGGCAATGTAGAACTGGGCAATGCAGCCATTCCGCTGTCTGATGTAGAACGCTTCAAAAAGCTGCCGCAATTGACCGTGGATACCAGCCAGTGGCCCTACTGGGGCAACCATCAACAGGTGTATTTCAACCTGGATTCTCCGGTGCTAAAGAACCTGGAGGTGCGTCGCGCCATTGCCCAGGCCGTGGATGTGAATGCCTACAACAATGTGGTGTGGTTTGGTTACGGCAAGATTTCTGCCTCTCCCATCGGCCCCGCTCTGAGCAAGTACCACGACACCAGCATCAAGCATCAACCGTACAACCTCAAGCAGGCTGAAGCCCTGCTGGACGCCGCTGGTCACAAGCGGGATGCCAACGGTATCCGCCTGAAGCTGCGCCTGCTCTACAACCCGTTCCTGGAGCGCCGCACCGCAGACTTCCTGCGTCAGTCCCTGAGCCGGGTCGGCATCGATGCCGTGATCGAAAGTTATGACTTTGCCACTTACACCAGGAAGGTCTATACCGATCGCGCTTTTGACATCACTGCCGAAAGCCTGTTGAATCTGTTTGACCCAACACTGGGCGTACAACGGGTGTTCTGGTCCAAAAACTTCAAGATTGGCCTGCCCTTCTCCAATACGCCTCATTACGTGAACCCCGAAGTAGACCGCTTGCTTGAAGCCGCCGCGGTGGAGGTGGATGACGCCAAGCGCCGCCAGTTGTTCGTCGACTTCCAGCGACAGGTGTACATCGACATCCCGTCCATTGAACTGGGCGCCAACCCCAACATCACGGTAGCTGCAAAAAAAGTACGCGACTATGCACCCACGGCGGAAGGTATTCGCGGTAGCTTTGCCGACCTCTACTTCGCACCGTGAACGGCTGGCAACGCACTGCCTTGCAGGCGGTGCCCACCATGCTTGGCGTGGTGGTTCTCAACTTCCTGTTGCTGCAGTTGGTGCCGGGAGATGCCGTTGATGTGATGGCGGCAGAGGCAGGCTCTGCCACGGCAGAAACCATGGCCCGGATGCGCACACACTTCGGTCTGGATCTGCCGATACTGGAACGACTGATGATCTACCTGAGTCATCTGGCGCAGTTGGATCTGGGAATCTCGCCACGACACAACCAGCCGGTGCTACACCTGATTGCTGCCCGTATGGGCAATACCCTGCTGCTGATGCTAACCGCATTGGGCCTGGCACTGGCGCTGGGTGTGCTCCTGGGTGCCATCATGGCCAGCAAGGTTGGCCGCTGGCCGGATCGGGTGTTATCGGTCCTGGCCCTGTTGCTGTACTCCACACCAAGCTTCTGGCTGGGTTTGATGGCGATTGTGCTGTTTGCCGTCAAGCTCGGCTGGCTACCGCCCGGTGGTCATGAAACCATCGGCGCAGGTTATACCGGCTGGGCTCATGTGGTCGATGTAGCGCATTACCTGCTGCTTCCCGCGCTGGCCATGGCCGGCTTTTTTGTGGCGCTGTTTGCCCGGCTTACCCGTGCGGCCATGCTTGAAGTCCGCCACCTGGACTTTGTACGGACCGCCATCGCCAAGGGACTATCGCCCCTGGCCGTCAGCATCCGTCATGTGCTGCGTAACGCGCTGATCCCGGTAACCACCGTAGCCGGACTGCAGCTGGGCACGTTGCTGGGTGGCGCGGTGGTGGTCGAGTCGGTGTTCAGCTGGCCCGGCCTGGGTCGACTGGCACTGGAATCGGTACAGGCCCGCGATTTCAACGTGCTTCTGGGCATTTTGCTGATGTCATCGTTACTGGTGATTGCGGCCAATGTGCTGGTCGACGGCCTGCACGCCCGGCTAGACCCACGAATTCAGTCACGCTGAGATTTTTTTGAACCACACTTTTCCATGACGACACTTTTTAATTCACAGACGACTCTGCGTGCCTTGTTGCGCAACCCGGCTGCACTGGTCGGGAGTCTGCTGCTGGTCATGATCAGCGTGCTGGCGCTGATTGCTGGCGTGTTGTTTCCAGGTGACCCTCTGGACATGGTGACCCAACCCATGATCGCACCATTGGAAAACAGCAAATTTTTTCTCGGCAGCGACTCTATGGGCCGCAACGTCGCCGCGGAAGTGGTGCATGGTGCCCGGGTCTCGCTGATGGTAGGGGTCGTGGCAGCGACGTTGAGCCTGTTCATAGGCGTGCTGGTAGGCGCGGCAAGCGGTTACTTCGGAGGGTGGGCAGACAACCTGTTGGTGCGTCTGACCGAGCTGGTACAAACTGTGCCCTCATTTTTGTTGGTGATTGTGATCGTTGCCATCGGGCAGCCATCCGTGAGAGTGATCGTACTGGCCATCGGACTGGCCTCGTGGCCCATGATTGCCCGTCTGGTGCGGGCCGAGTTTCGTTCACTTCGGGAATCCGAATTCGTTCTGGCGGCACGCAGTCAGGGCTTTGGCCACACACGCATCATCTTTCAGGAAATCCTGCCCAATGCCCTGTCGCCAGTGATCGTATCGGTATCGGTGCTGGTAGCCACTGCCATCCTGATGGAGTCAGCCCTGGCGTTTATCGGTCTGGGCGACCCTAACGTGGTGTCCTGGGGCAGCATGATTGGCGAGGGCCGCACCCACTTGCGTACCGCTTGGACCCTGAGCGCCATTCCCGGCACCGCCATTGTGGTGACGGTGCTTTCCCTCAATCTGGTAGGAGACGGCCTCAATGATGCCCTCAACCCTCGCCTCAGGAGTCGGCTGTGAGTGCCGCGCCGGTATTGCTGGATATCCAGAACCTGAATGTGCAGTTTCAGGGTTCTCATGGCAATTTGCATGCCGTGCGTGGCCTGAACCTGCAATTGCATCAAGGTGAAACCCTGGCGCTGGTCGGTGAGTCTGGCTGCGGCAAATCCACCACGGCATTGGCCTTGCTGCGCCTGCTATCGCCGCTGGCGCAGGTACAAGGTCACATCTGGCTGGACGGACAAGACATTCTGAGCCTGCCGCCGCTGGCCTTACAGCGCCTGCGCGGGCGCGACATTTCGATGATTTTTCAGGAGCCGATGAGTTCACTCAACCCCGTATACAGCGTGGGGGAGCAGATTGCCGAGTCACTGCGCTTGCATCAGGGCCTGTCGGTGCTGGCTGCACACACCCGCGCCATCGAACTGCTGGATCTGGTACGTATTGCAGAACCCCAGCGCCGTGTGAATGACTATCCACACCAGCTCTCGGGTGGGCAACGCCAGCGTGTGATGATTGCCATGGCAGTCGCCTGTCGGCCACGCCTGCTGGTGGCGGACGAACCCACCACGGCGCTGGATGTCACGATTCAGGCCCAAATCCTGGAACTGCTGGATTCACTGCGCCGCGAACTCGCCATGTCCCTGTTGCTCATCACCCATGATCTCGGCCTCGTATCTCAGAGGGCAGACCGGGTCGCCGTGATGTATGGTGGCGAAAAGGTCGAAGAGGCACCGACAGAACAGCTGTTCACGTCACCCCGACATGCCTATACCCGTGGGCTGCTGGGCGCCTCGCTGCACGCAGGAATGGAACGGCATTACACCGAGGGGCACCTACCGGAGATACGTAAACATGTGGACGACAAACGTGGTGAGCGGGTCTTTACCCTGCATACCCCACCCACCCAATACAACGTGACCAACGACACCCCCCCCGAGCCGCTCCTACAGGTAGACAATCTGCACACTCACTACACCACATCCGGCGGTGTGGTTCGTGCGGTGGACGGTGTGTCATTCTCCATCGGAGCTGGCGAAACCATCGGGCTGGTGGGGGAATCCGGCTGCGGCAAATCCACCCTGTCCAAAACCTTGCTGCGACTTGTGGAACCAACGTCAGGCCGCGTGCTATTGCAAAACACCGACCTCACCCAATTGCACGGAAGCGACCTCCATCCCTGGCGGCGGAAAATACAAATGGTGTTTCAGGACCCGTTTGGCTCGCTGAACCCACGGCGGACGGTGTTTGACATCCTCGATACGGTGCTGAAGGTTCACGGACTCTCTTCCCGAAAGGACCGTCAGGCACGCATCACCACCTTGCTGGACCGCGTCGGCCTTCCTGCCAATTGCGGCAACCGTTACCCGCATGAATTTTCCGGTGGACAACGCCAGCGCATTGGTATTGCCCGTGCCCTGGTGGTACAACCCAAGCTGGTGATTCTGGACGAGCCGGTCTCGGCGCTGGATGTCTCGATCCAGGCGCAAATCCTGAATCTGCTGGTGGAACTGAAGAACGACTTCAAACTGTCCTACCTGTTCATCTCGCATGACCTGTCAGTGGTGCGTTACATCGCCGACCGCGTGATGGTCATGAACCAGGGCAAGGTGGTGGAAAGTGGCACACACCAAACCATCTGGCAACAGCCTCAGCATAACTACACCCGTAGCTTGATTGCGGCTGTGCCGCAGGCCGGTCAACGTAGCGCTTTTCCCCTGGTTGCCGACGCCATCTGACTTACCCCTGTTTGTAGCATCGAGAACCCACCATGGCTGACATCAACCGCCAACGCACCCAGACCCATTTGCAGACACTGGACGTGGAAGCACTGGTACTGTCCAAACCCGAGAGTTTCATCTGGGCCACTGGAGCGCCACCCGGCGTGGCCGCCTTCTTTCGTCGGGCTGGTGCGGCGCTGGCCCTGGTGCCTGCCGATGCAGCCGCCCCCATTGCTGCAGTGGTCACCGAATTGTTTGCAACCCAGGCACGCAGAATCCTGGGAGACTCCCATGTACGAACGCATCCAGACTGGGTGGAAACCGCCGACATCCGAAGCGTCCTGAAAGCCAACCCTGATGCGACGGCAGTCATGTCGGTCAACCAGGCACATCTGACATCCGGTCGGGCCGCAGGTTTTGAGCGACCTGCCGTGTTTGACATCGGGCTGGCCTTGCGCCAACTGGGTGAGCTGCTGCGCGAACGCGGGCTGGCCAACGCACGTATCGGGCTGGATTTCGACTTCTGGCCCGTGGTGGACTTTCAGATCCTACAAACCACGCTGCCCAATGTGCGCTGGGTCGATGCCAGCACCACGGTAGCCGCCATCAAGGCCGTCAAGTCAACAGCCGAGATCACACGATTGATCCAGGCAGCCTCACTGGCCGAAGCGGGCATGCGACACGCACTGTCGCAAGTGACCGAAGGCATCACACGCGACGCCATTGCCGCCGCCTGGCATGCCGGCGTGGCCACCGAGGCTCAACGCACCGGCACCAAGCTTACCGGCCAGTGGGAATACACCACGGTAGGGGCCTTGCCCTGGCAAGGTGGCGGTGTTTTGCAACAAGGTGACGTTCTGAAATTTGACGTCGGCTGCTTGGTCGAAGGCTACAGCTCAGACAGCGGTCGTACCTATGTGCTGGGGCAACCGCGTGCGCGCACCTACGACATCATGCAGACGCTGGCGAATGCTTTTGCGGCAGGCCTAGAAGTCTTGCGCCCAGGCTATCTGCTCAGCGACGTGTATACACGCACCACACAGGCCATTCGCAAGGCCGGCTTTTCATCTTTTACTCGCGGGCACTTTGGGCACAGTCTGGGACAAGATACATTTTGCGAGGTCGCACCGTTTATTGCAGCCCAATCCCACACCCCCATCGAACCAGGCATGGTGCTGGCTTTCGAAACACCGTTGTATGTTGACGGTGAAGGCGGCTTCATCATTGAAGACCAGTTTGTCATCACCGAAACCGGCGCGACACCGGCCTGGACCTTGCCACGCGAGCTCACCTCCCTGTCATGAACGCAGTTCGTTGGCCGGTTCGGTCAGAGATGTTTCGACCAGCGCCTGCTCAACCACCCTTCGGGTCAGCGTGGGGGCAAAGGTCTCGATAAAGCCATAGGCGTAACCGCGCAACCAGGTGCCGCGGCGAACAGCCAGGCGGGTCAGGTTGATCTCGAACAGGTGCCTGGCATCCAGCGTGCGTAGCCCAAGATCGCGCTCCGGGTCGAGCGCAATCGAAGCCACGATGCCCACCCCCATGCCGAGTTCCACATAGGTCT
>NZ_JAQTWM010000171.1 GCF_028689305.1 Rhodoferax sp.
AGGTTCGGCTGGCGGGTGGGTTTGGCACCATTGCACAAGATCCGGCGATTGATGCCGCATCCAACAATCACGCTAAATATGTGGCTTCCAACTATTTCACATTGGTGAATGGGGGGTATCCGAATCTGGGATCGCTCTACCTCATTGATCCCAGCACTGGTCAGTTGAATGCCCACGTCGAAAACGTCACTTGGCCGTTGTTCACTGGAATTGGGCCAAAGGACCGAATCAGTGCAGCTGGAGGCCAACAGTATGCCAACGCGGGCGAGGTAATGTCTTTTAGCGCACCGCGTTCATGTGTGGGTGATTTGTTGAATTCTGTTTTCCATCGCAGTGCCTTATTGATGACATCCACACAATTTGTGGGGTTTGGCTTGCAAACGACACGCACGGTTGCACACCCGGCTGGAGCCGATGTTTGTGCCATTGAGTATGGCTTTAAAGGTCAGGGCAATACCCGGCCATCCAATTGGCTGGGGGTTTATCCCGGTCAAGGACAAACCAATGTCCCTGTTGCCATGCCAATTGGTGAGGCTCCTGATCCTGCGCCGGAAGTGCCCAATTCTTCGAAGGGTTCGCCGGTCTCAATCTACCTGAATGACAGAGTGGCAACAGTGGATTCGTTCACACTGACAGCGAACGGTTCAGCCACGTCTGTACCAGTGAAGCGGATCACAAGCGCCGATTTTCCAAACTATGTTGGCTACAGTACGGTTCACATTTTGCCCACTCAGCCGCTTGCCAAAGGCACGCTCTACAACGTGAGTTTCAAAGGTTCCTTGAGCAATGGTCAGACTGTTGGCAAGGACTGGTCATTCACGACCACCCTCAACTGAGGTCTAAAAGTGCATCAATGACAAGGGCGCCTCAAGGCGCCCTTTGTTTCTAGCAATGACTAACAGCCTCCATGGCCACACATATGTTCATGGCACCCACCCCAAGTCTGCTCTGTTGTTACCCAGTTACCTGTGCTATGGTCACAATAGGCTGTAATCATATGAGTTATCCACCCCGTGAGGGGCCATGGACCGCACCATTCAACCGATGACGAAGTAGGGTCAGGACCGGAGCATTCATACCACGGGGGTGGCGGCGTTCCACACAAATCCCCCGTCTCCCATTGACTCCCATTGCAATCCCAGGCCACCACGGTGTACCAGGGTGAACAGAACCGGCCGACCTCGATACCCGCGCAAGGAGGAGGCGGCGGTGGTGGCGGGGGCGGTGGTGGTGGAGGCGGCGGTTCAGCCCAGCAATTGTCCGCAGTCGTGTACCAGCCTCCGATGGACCACGCCCACCCGGTTGACGCGTTACACGCCAACGAACGGGCTTGCGTCATCGAGCCGTTGTACCCAGCAGGGCAAGCAATCGTTTGTGTATCGGCTGGCCGCGCTGGACAGGAAGGAGAGGCCACACAAGTTGACGACGAGTTCGACCAGCCGCCAATCGACCATCCCCACCCGGTTGACGCATCACATTTCAACGTCCGCGTCTGGGTGATGGCACCAGTTTGCCCTGATGGACACGACACGGTTTGTGTATCGGCTGGCCGGGCTGGGCAAACCGGGTTCGCGGTACACGTCCCAGCGTTTCTGGTCCAGCTACCCGATGCCTGGCAGGTATAAGTGATATTGCCCGTATAACCAGCTGCCGTATTGTTCAGAGTGACAGCAGCACCGATGGAAGAAAGTGCCACACCCGCCGATGTCGAACACGAACCCCACGCGGGAACCGACCCCGCCCCAATGGCTGGGCAATTCTTCGGATTGTTCGTGCAGGCGCTGGTATCCGCACTCAACACAGCCCCGAAATTGCTTTTGCAAATGGAGCTTTCGTACGTGGTGATAACTGTTCCGTTGTCAAACCCGTATGCAGAGCATGCCGCTGTACCCTGCTTCGGGATGGACGGGCAAGTGCACGCTGTTGCGCCATTGCTTTTACCCCTTGTGCTTGTTGCTTGACTTGGTGGTCATCGCCCTTTTGCGTGCCTTGTACTCCGCTGACAATGCCTTAGCTTTGTCGATGTCTCGTTGCTGGCCACGTTTGGTGCCGCCTCCAAACAGAACGATGAGCGTGTCGCCATCTTTGGCGAGATAGATCCGGTAACCTGGCCCCCGGTCGATGATGTATTAACCAAACACGCTCCGCAGCCCTTGCCCAACCTCACCGCCCCAACAACCCCGCCAAATCCACCCCCAAATCCCCTGCCTGCGCCAGCGTGGGTGACACCCCCGCATCCAGCAGCTTGCGCGCCAGCAGGTGGTCTTTGCTGGCGTTGACGCAGTCCACAGCCAGCAGCTTGTCACCCTTGAAGTGATAAACGCTGAACGAGCCAGCCGCCATGTCACCCCGCACCGCCCATTGGTCGGCGCCCATCGACAAGCCAGCCATTTGCAGCTTCTTGTCGTACTGGTCGCTCCAGAACCAGGGCGTGGCGGTGAAGGGTTTTTCCAAGCCCAGCAGGGCAGCGGCGGCGGATTTGCCTTGCTCGGTGGCGTTTTGTACCGACTCCAGGCGCAGCAGGCTGCCGTCGGCCAGGCGTCGCGCGGTGCAGTCGCCTGCGGCCACCATTGATCGGTCGCTGGTGCGGCCACAGGCATCGACGACGATGCCGCGGTCACATTCAAGGCCCGCGGCTTGGGCCAGCTGGTCGTTGGCGGCCACGCCAATGCCGACCACCACCAGGCCTGCGGGGTAGACCTGGCCGTCTGCCATGCGCACGCCGGTGACGGTATTGTGCGCGTCGGTTTCAATCGCGGCAATGCGCGCATCGAGCACCAGCGCTGCGCCGTGGCTGCGGTGCAGCTCGGCATACCAGTTGGACAACACCGGGGCCAGCACGCGGCCCAGCAGGCGCGGGGCGGCTTCCAGCACGGTGGTGCTCAGGCCTTTTTTGCGGGCGGTGGCGGCCACCTCCAGCCCAATGAAGCCACCGCCGATGACGATGACGGGCAGCTGCTTTTCTATGCACAGCGCCATGCGCTCGGCAATGGCGCTGGCATCATCGCGTGAGCGCAGCGCAAACACGCCTTGGGCATCACCACCGGGCAGCGGCAGGCTGCGCGGGGTGGAGCCGGTGGCCAGCACCAGGC
>NZ_JAQTWM010000172.1 GCF_028689305.1 Rhodoferax sp.
TCTGTTTTGACGGTCGGCTTCAAAAGCTACCTCAAAATCAGCACGGGCACATCACTCACGCGCAGCAAGGTGCTGGTGGTGCTACCCGTGATCAACTGTTTGAGCCATGAGTGACCAAAAGCGCCCATCACCAACAGTTGTGCACCTTGCGACTTGACAAACCCCGGCAGCACCTCGTTGGGCTCACCGACGATCAATTGCGTGTGAACCTCAAACCCGGCGTTCACCAACACCCGCCTGGCTTCATCGAGTTGACGCAGGCGCAGCGTGGACACCACCCCTGCCGTGACCACCAGAGCCTTGAGTCCTGCCAATAACGGCGATGTTTTGATCAGTTCAAGGGTTTTGAACGCCGCGCTGCTGCCATCAAAGGCAAAAGCAAAACATTGGGGTTGGGCAAACTGCCCACGGGTCGCCACCAGCACCGAGCGACGGGTCGAGCGGATGACATCCTCCAGGTGATGGTCGAAATGCACTTTTTGGGTTTGGGCTGCGTGGTAATGCTCACCCAATACCAGCAGCATGGCACCTGCTTCCATCTCTTGCACGGTGGCAACAAACTCGCCGTGGCGCAGGCGCCCGTCAAGCTGGCTGACACCGGCCTTGGCCGCACGTTCCCTGGCGCTGGCCAGCAATTGGCGGCCAGCCTCCACCGCGGTCTTGCTCTGCTGGGCATCGGCCGCACTCAGGTCTTGCAAAATGGCTTCTTGCGCGCCCAGACCAATGGCACCGCTGAAGTCTTTGGTGCTGGCGCGCTCGGGGTGGCGCTCCAGCACATGCAAAAATTCGAGCGATGCCGCCAGGCGCAGCGCGGCCCAGGCACCCCAGTCAATCACCGACAAGGTGTTGGATTGGCCGTCAATGCAGGCATAAATTCGGTTCATGTGGCGATCCTTTCAGTGCATCAGTTGCTCAACGGCATCGGGCTTGTCGTGCACCGCAAAACGATCCACCAGCGTGGCACTGGCCTGGTTCAGGCCGATCACTTCCACCTCGGCGCCCTCGCGCTTGAACTTGAGCACGACCTTGTCCAAGGCACTGACGGCGGTGATGTCCCAGAAGTGTGCCCGGCTGACATCGATGCGCACCGTTTCCACCACTTCCTTGTAATCAAAGCTGGCGATGAAGGTCTCACTCGAGGCAAAAAATACCTGACCCACCACACCGTAGGTGCGCACCCGGCCCGATTCGTCACTGCTGCGGTCAACGCGCAGCACCTTGCCCACCTTGTGGGCGAAGAAGATGCCCGAGAGCAGCACCCCCACAAATACTCCTTTGGCCAGGTCATGGGTGGACACCGTCACCACCACGGTGGCGATCATCACCAGGGATGAGCTGGGCGGGTGCGCGCGCAACTTGCGGATGGAGTCCCAGCTGAAGGTGCCGATGCTGACCATGACCATCACCGCCACCAGGGCCGCCATGGGAATCTGTTTGACCCAAGGCCCCAGAAACACAATCAGAACCAGAAGGAACAAACCGGCCGCAAACGTGGACAGGCGACCCCGGCCGCCGGACTTCACGTTGATCATGGACTGGCCGATCATGGCGCAACCGGCCATGCCACCAATGAAGCCGGTGGCCATGTTGGCCACGCCTTGGCCCACACATTCGCGGTTTTTATTGCTGCTGGTGTCGGTCAGCTCATCCACGATGGCCGCCGTCATCATCGACTCCAGCAGCCCGACCACGGCCAGCGTGGCGGCGTAGGGCAGGATGATCTGCAGCGTGTGCCAATTCAATGGCACGTCCGGCAGCAGGAAAACCGGCAAGCTGTCAGGCAATTGGCCCATGTCGCCCACCGTGCGAATGTCCAGGCCCAAGGCCATGGACACGCCGGTGAGCACAACGATGGTGACCAGCGGCGACGGGATGGATTTGGTGAGGTACGGGAAGCCGTAAATGATGCCAAGTCCGGCGGCCGTCATCGCATACACAACCCAGGACACATTCGTCAGCTCAGGCAATTGCGCCAAAAAGATCAGAATCGCCAACGCATTGACAAAGCCGGTAATGACCGAGCGCGAGACAAACCGCATCAGCACACCCAGCTTGAGCACACCGGCCACAATTTGCAGCACCCCGGTCAATACCGTGGCGGCAAACAGGTACTGCAGGCCGTGCTCCTTGACCAGCAGCACCATCACCAGCGCCATGGCGCCGGTGGCCGCCGAGATCATGCCAGGGCGCCCGCCGGTGAACGCAATCAGCACGGCCATGCTGAACGAGGCATACAGCCCGACCTTGGGGTCCACGCCGGCAATGATGGAGAAGGCAATGGCCTCGGGGATCAGAGCCAGCGCGACCACCAGCCCGGCGAGCAAATCGCCCCGGATGTTGGAGAGCCAGTCCTGGCGAAGGGATTTTGAAAACATGGGTGGTCTGAAGCCACGGCAAGTGGCTGTGTGAGCAAGGGGAAAGGGGGGGGGTCCGTGATCCACGGACATGGATCAAAGCGATGATAGAAGCAAACCGGGGCGACCGATCACGCCGGCCACGATCAACGCAAGGCGGACGAGGCGGCCAGTGTTGGTCGCGTCGCCAGGCAACGCCATGCCGAGGATGGCCGTACCCGTGACGCCGATGCCAATCCAAATGGCGCAGGCCGCGCCGACCACCAGCGTCTGCATGGCGAAAGCGCAATGCCCGCCACTGATTTATCTGGCATCTGCCACATAGGGGTTGCTGCGCCGCTCGCGCCCGAACGTGCTCTCGGGGCCGTGGCCGGGAATAAACACGGTGTCGTCGCCCATGGGCCACAGGCGTTGTTTGATGCTGGCGATCAGGGTGTCATGGTCGCCCTGCGGAAAATCGGTGCGACCGATCGAGCCGGCAAACAGCACATCCCCGACAAACGCACGCTTCGCCTCGCTTGAGTAAAACACCACATGGCCTGGCGTGTGACCCGGGCAGTGCCGCACCGCCAAGGTGCAGTCACCCACCGTGACGGTGTCGCCATCCTGCAGCCAACGCGTGGGTGTGAAGCTTTTGGCAGGCGGAAAACCGAACATCTTGCTTTGGCCGGGCAGGCCGTCGATCCAGAACTGGTCGGCTTCGTGCGGACCGATGATGGGCAAGCCGAGCCGCTC
>NZ_JAQTWM010000095.1 GCF_028689305.1 Rhodoferax sp.
CTAAGCCCTATTGGAACTAATTCACATATGTCATCGTTTTCCCCTAGTTTTCGTAAGCAAATGTAAAAATTGAACAGCTAAAATTAACTAGCATACCAAGGGTCGGTATTGCTTTTGACCATGTCTGGGAGGCACCATTAATTGGCGTTATCCACTCATTAATAAAGCATCCGATTTATAAATAGGTTGAGCCGGGAGTAGCGGTCTATGCTTTACAAGCGTGACCGCTGGCATTTGATTAAATTGAATTTAATGAAAAAAGTTGCAGTTGTAGGATGTTCATTCAGGTTTCCAGGAACCACAACAAGCCGCTATTGGTCTGATCTGATCAACGGTAAGTGCTTGATCACTGAAGTTGACCCTAGCCGCTGGGCTATGGACAATTTCCTGCATCCCCTCAAGAAGCACGGAGGAACAAGTTACACCTTTGCATCAGGGACTTTGGGCGATGTTTCTGGTTTTGATGCTTCGTTTTTTGGAATTTCTCCTCGTGAAGCGGCACAAATGGATCCTCAGCAACGCTTGTTGCTCGAAATGACCTGGGAGGCTTTTGAAAATGCGGGCATCAAACCAAGCGTTGTCAAAGGCAGCAAATGTGGCGTGTTTATTGGCATCTCTTCCGCTGACTATGCCATGCGTTTTGCCGATGACCTCGGCGCCCTGGATTCAACCGTAGCCACCGGCAACACGTCTAGCATCGCTGCCAACCGAATTTCCTACCTGTTCGACCTAAAAGGGCCGAGCATGTCCATCGACACGGCTTGCTCTTCCTCATTGGTGGCTTTTCATCAGGCATGCCAATCCATTGTGGCTGGCGAGACAACGATGGCCATTGCCGGCGGCGTCAGTCTGCTGCTCCATCCTTATGGGTTTATCGCGTTCTCAAAAGCCTCGATGCTTTCGCGCAGAGGTATTTGTAATGTTTTTGACGCAGCGGCCGATGGCTATGTGCGCTCTGAGGGCGGTGGCATCTTTGTGCTCAAGGCATACGAACAAGCCCTTGCTGATGGTGATCTCATCCTGGCGACGGTCGCCGGTACCAACGTTAACAGTGACGGGAAAAAATCGGGGCTGACAGTCCCCAGTGTGGCAGCGCAGGCGGCTTTGTTAACTGAAACCTATACCAGAGCGGGCATTCTGCCTGCAGATGTTTCCTATCTGGAAGCTCATGGTACGGGTACGCCAGTTGGCGACCCCATTGAAGCCAGTGCTCTGGCCAAAGCACTGGGGCAATTGCGCCCCAAAGACCAACCGTTGCTGATCGGTTCGGTCAAAAGCAATCTTGGGCACATGGAGGCTGCCAGCGGTGTTGCCGGGTTGGTCAAGGCGCTGCACTGCATCAAGCATCGCATCGTACCGGCAACCATTCATTTCAACAAACCTAACCCAAACATTCAGTTTCAGGACTGGAACTTGAAAGTGGTCACGCAAACCACTTCATTGCCAACAACGGGGCCCATTGTGGTGGGCATCAGTGGTTTTGGTTTTGGCGGAACCAATGCGCACATCATTTTGGAGAGCCCCGCTGCCGAAGTGAGTGCCACTCGCCCCAAGCAGCTCAAAGAACTCTGTCCGATTCGAGTGCCCTTGATTATCTCGGGAAAATCCGACGCCGCCTTGAAAGAAGCGGCAAAACAGTACGCCGCCCTCTTGGTCGAGGATGATTCTGCAGATCTCTACGATGTTGCTTACCGCGCTGCCTTCCATCGTGAGTGGCATGAACACCGTGCCGTGGTTTTTGGAGACTCACCTCACGTTGTGGCGTCTGCTTTGGCATGTTTTGCAGAAGGCAAACCCACTGATCTTCCCGTCGTGACCGCTGCGGGCATCAGTCCGACGCCCAAAGTCGCCTTGATATATTCCGGCAATGGATCGCAGTGGGAGCACATGGGGCGCCAGCTTTTGGAGGAAAGCTCAACCTTCAAGGCGGCTGTGCAGGCCGTTGGGCGTTATTTTGATCGCTATGGAGAGTTTTCTCTTGAAGAAGAGCTCAAGGGAAGCTACGGCTCGGGTCGATACGAACGCACGGAAATTGCTCAGCCAGCTTTGTTTGCCATCCAGGTTGGTGTGACCGAAATGCTTCGCTCCCAAGGTGTGATGCCTGTCGCAGTGTCGGGCCACAGTGTGGGTGAAGTGGCTGCCGCATGGGCTTCTGGCGCTTTGACGCTTGAACAGGCCGTTGAAGTCATTTATTACCGAAGCCATTTTCAGGGCATGACCAAAGGCCATGGCCAAATGACGGCCGTGGCCGTGAGTGAAGCGCAAATGTGCACCCTGTTAGCGGAAGCAGGACTTGTGGACAGCGTGACCATCGCAGGTATCAACAGTGCGCGTGGTATTACTCTGGCTGGACCTTCAGCAGCGCTGACGGAGCTTGAAAACATTCTCTCTGATTGTCAAATCCTCTATAAGCGTCTGGACCTCGACTATGCCTTTCACAGTGCAGCAATGGATCCCATCCAGGCTGGCATCGTGAATGCACTTCGTGGGGTCAAACCACAACAGACACTGATTGACTTCGTCTCGACAGTGACTGGCAGCGTTGTGCCTGGTGATCGGCTTGAAGCCGCTTACTGGTGGGAAAACATCCGCCAACCGGTGCAATTTGAAAAAGCCATTGCTGCGATTCGTGAGTTGGGCGTCGATGTCTTTGTTGAAGTCGGGCCACAC
Organism: Rhodoferax sp.; assembly: GCF_028689305.1. Taxonomy (GTDB): domain Bacteria; phylum Pseudomonadota; class Gammaproteobacteria; order Burkholderiales; family Burkholderiaceae_C; genus Rhodoferax. The sequence goes on from NZ_JAQTWM010000095.1 coordinate 2,671, forward strand.
GCCGTGTTGCGCGGCTATCTCAACGACTGCCTGAAAACCTCCTCTCATTCAGGCCGGGTTATACCCACATTGATGCGGGGAGACGATTCGCTCGAACGGGTGCGGACCGCTGTCTCTCAGGTCATGCTCGCTGGCGTAGATACCGACCTCACGCGCTTTTTCCCACATCCAGGACGCTTCACAGATTTGCCCAATTACCCGTGGCAACGTGATCAGCATTGGCATACGGTCACTACCGAGTCTCATCAGCTCTTGCAGCGGCGTAAAGCACATCCGCTCCTGGGGTACCCATTGGGGCAGCAAGCATTCACTTGGGAAAACCAGATTGACCCTTTGCGGTATCCCGAACTGGCTGATCACGTCATTGGTAACGTGATTGTTTTCCCGGGGACAGGTTATGCTGAACTGGGCTTGGCTGTGGCAGCGCAATGGACCGCTCAAAAAGGGTTACCGGCACAGCTGGAGATCGAAGAACTCGACCTCAAGATGTTAATGGTGCTCAATGCCGACAGCACCAAACTCCTCAGAGTTTCCCTGGAATCCAGCGACGGCAGCTTTGCAATAGCCAGCCGTGACCAATTCAGCACCGACCCATGGACCTTACATGCCAACGGTCGGGTCATCACCGAGCCTATCGATATTTTGTTTGCGCAAGAAACAGCGCAAATACCTGACCGTCAACCCGATTTCGATGCCCAGTCACATACTTTGTTAACTCAACAAGTGGGGCTGAACTACGGGCCGGTTTTTCAGGCCATTGACATTGGCTGGGTAGAAAAAGACACCGCCTGGGCCAAGCTCAATTTACCTGACAGCGCGCTAACATCCCTGACGCCATCGCTGCTGCACCCGGCACTGCTGGACTGCAGTTTTCAGCTTATTCTCCATTTACTCCGTGACTACATCACGCAGTCTTCAGACTTGGCCTACCTGCCGGCAAAAATAGGCCGTTTAAGCTTACGCACCGGCATGGGTGTGCCCGTCATCGCCAAAGCCCAATTGCTGCACTGTTCGCCGCACAGCGTATCTGCCCACTTTATGCTGTTTGACGACCAGGGCGCTGTCGTTGCGTGCCTACGCGACGTTCGTTTTCGCAGTGCCCCCATGAACCAGAAAAGGGCTTCGCGGCTGAATTTTCTGTCCTACACCGCTGTCCCCAAGGCACACCCACAAACCGAAGCCGTTGCGCCCCAGGCTTTAGCAAGCCATCTTCAGCGCGATGTCCTTGCCGCTGCCCTGGCACTGAACAACGACGAATCCAGCCTAGTTTACGCGCGCGAAGTTGAACCCCTGCTGGCCGCCTTATGCACCAGTTTTGCTGCTGAAGCGTTTCTTCTGCTGGCTGATCAAAACCGTGAGTTATCTGAGCAACAACTTGCGCTTTTGCCAGGTCAAACCCCCGATGCAGCCGACATGCTGGGGCGGATGATGGCCATCCTTGAAGAGGACAGCCTTCTTGATCGATCAGATTCTGGCTGGCGGCTGTGCGACACAGCCGATCTTTCCTGGTCCGGGGATATCTGGCATCTGCTACTGGCTGATCACACTGAACATTTCGCGGCCATTCAGGCCGTCAGCCGTGTCGGGATGAATCTGGTTGCCTTGATCAAAGGTCAAACCACCCTGGCCCAGTTGTTGCCGCCGGAGTGCACGTTTGCATCCATGGTCGCAGAGAGTTTCGGCTTGTTGCAAAACGAACAAATCATCCAGGCGCTGGTTGCGACAACACAAACTTGCCTGCAAGAGTTGACCGAAGGTCAACGTTTCCACATCCTGGAAATTGGCAGTGACTCGCCGGTGTTATTGCCTGACCTGATGCGCACTCTTCCTGCTGATCGCTGTCAATTGACCTTTGGCGCAATCAACCCCGAAACGCTGGACGAATGTCAGCGCCGACGCGAACAATGGCCCGCTCTGGCTTTCACAGATCTGAAGTCGGACATCAACAACCCAGGCACATCATCACAAGCTCATCTGATCATCGTTCACAGCGACTTCCTGACCCCATCAGATGGTCAAAAAGCGCTTGATGCGGCTACTCGATGGCTGGCCAACCATGGTGTTGTGCTTTGGCTAAGCGCTTCTTCAGCTCGCTGGCTTGATTTTCTATTTGGCAGCCAAACCGCATTGCGCCTTGCCTCGCATCAATGGCAAAAACAACTTGAACATCGCAGCTTTGTCGTCAGCGACAGTATTTTGTTGTCGCCTGACAGCCCGAGCTCACCGTACGCCTTGCTCGGCCATGGCCGGGCGCAAACTGTCACCTCCTGCGTCCGGGAAATTGTCACCAACGGCACCTGGCTTGTCCTGGCCGATGAATCTGAGTCAATCCGAGCATCGGTCACAGCACTGGTTAACGCGTTGCCGTTACAAAACATCACGGTCACATCGCCAGAGCTTGACCTGTGTGATGTCACCGTGATGAGCCAACTGCTCCTCACTCTCAAAGCGCAGCACGGTGAGATCAGCGGTGTCATTCATTGGCATGGTTTGACTGCGGCCGACACAGCGCCGAGTTCCGGTGACATGCTGGCGTCTCAACTCAAGCGCTTGACCATCACCACCACCCTGGTGCAGGCCTGTGAGGCGACTCAAACCACGACCACCTGCTGGCTGGTGACCTCTGGCGTGGCTACCCGGTTATTGCCAGATCGCGGCAACTCGTTGAGTCAAACCATCGATGCTCCGCTACATGGCCTGGGCCGTACCCTGCTCAATGAGCCCGGGCACCTTCATGTGCGCCTGCTGGATCTGGAGCCTCAACCCCAAGGTACGCCGCTTAACCCTGCCGTGCTGACGGCCATGACTCAAGAGCTGATGTCACCCACCGACGAGCGCGAAGTCATCTTCACTGCTGCCGGTGAGCGTTTTGTCCCCCGCTTGCGTTTGGCGCCTCGACAGGTGTACGAACCATCGTCCCCCAACCATCCCAGGACAGTGCGCCTGTCATTTGCCACACAGGGTCAATTGCGCCACTTGCGCTGGGAGTCCGCCGCTGTGCGCAACCTGCAAGCCAACGAAGTGGCCATTCAAGTCAAGGCCACCGGCCTGAACTTCCGCGATGTCATGTACGCCCTGGGCTTGCTCTCGGATGAGGCCGTTGAACGCGGATTTGCCGGGCCCACTTTAGGCCTGGAGTGCGCTGGCGTTGTGACTGCGTTGGGTACGTCGGTGACCGGCCTTGCCATCGGTGACCGTGTTCTGGCCTTTGGTGCCTCCTGCTTCGCCAACCAGGTCATCACCCCCGCCTCGGCAGTTGCAATGCTCCCTGGTGCTATTTCTTTTGAGGCTGCTGCCACTATCCCCACAGCCTTCTTCACCGCCTATTACGCCCTGCACCATCTGGCGAATCTGCAGCCAGGTGAGCGCGTTTTGATTCATGGTGCAGCCGGCGGTGTAGGTGTCGCGGCCATTCAACTTGCCAAACACCTTGGCGCGGAGGTATTTGCCACCGCCGGATCTGACAACAAGCGGGACTTTTTGCGCCTGTTGGGGGCAGATCACATTTTTGACTCCCGCACACTGGCCTTTGCTGACCAAATCATGGCTGTGACTCAGGGGCAGGGAATTGATGTTGTGCTCAACTCATTGGCTGGTGAAGCCATCAACCGCAATTTGAGCATCCTGAAGCCTTTCGGACGCTTCCTGGAATTGGGCAAACGGGATTTTTACGACAACACCAAAGTAGGTTTACGACCCTTTCGCAACAACATCTCCTACTTTGGCATCGACGCCGACCAGCTCATGCTGGCCCAACCTGCCCTCACTGAATCGTTGTTCAGGAAAGTGCTGGACCTGTTTGCGCAAGGCGCATTACATCCCTTGCCCTATCAGACATACGAGGCCAATGACGTGGTGGACGCATTCCGCCAGATGCAGCAATCTCGCCATATCGGCAAGATCGTGGTCACTTACCGCAACGGCATCAGCCCTATTCACACCTCAAAAAGCGCACCAACTCCGCTCGGCCTCTCTGCTGAGGCGACTTACCTGGTGACTGGCGGCTTGAGTGGATTCGGCCTCAAAGCAGCCCAATGGCTTGCCGACAAAGGCGCACGCCATCTGGTACTGATCAACCGCAGCGGCCCGGTATCTGACGAGGCGCGCAGCACAATAGCAGCCCTTGAGGCAATGGGTGTCAAGGTTTTGGCGCAAGCCTGCGATGTCACCAACTTCAAAACACTTGCTGCGCTATTTGACCAGATAGCCAGCTGCCTGCCCCCCTTACGTGGCCTGATCCACGCTGCAGCAGTCATTGATGATGCGCTGGTGCGAAACATCACCCGCGAACAATTGAGGAGCATTCTGGCCCCCAAAATTTTGGGCGCCCGTCATTTGCATGATTTGACCCGGCAACTCCCGCTCGACTTCTTCGTGCTGTACTCCTCTGCCACCACACTCTTTGGCAATCCGGGGCAAGGCGCCTACGTGGCGGCCAACGCCTACCTTGAGTCGCTTGCGCAAGCGCGTCGCAGTGCTGGCCTACCGGCTCTTTGTGTGCGGTGGGGCGCCATTGACGATGCAGGTTTTCTGGCCCGCAACGAAAAAATCAAAGACGCCCTGCAAAGCCGTATGGGCGGCCAGGCCATTCAATCGGCTGACGCCCTGGATGTCCTGGAAGACCTGTTGGCATCCAACCGTTCAGACCTGGGTGTGATGGAGCTTCAATGGAGTGCCCTCAAACGTTTCCTTCCTGGTGCTGCTGATCCCAAGTTTGGTGAACTGGCGGCCCTTGACACGGATGCCAAGTCAGACGAAGGTCACAGCGATGACATCAACCGCTTGCTCGACGAACTCAGCCCTGAAGAACTCACGGCGACTGTCAAAGACATGCTCAGGGCCGAAATTGCAGAAATTTTGCGCATGGCGCCAGACAAAATCGACCCCGATCGTTCAGTTTATGAACTTGGGCTCGATTCATTGATGGGGGTTGAATTGGTTTTAGCCATTGAAAGCCGCTTTGGCGTCCAACTGCCGGTGATGACACTGGGTGAAAACCCCACCATCAGCAAACTGGCAGAAAAACTCATCAGTCAGCTCAAACCTGCGGCCTCAAGTGACGAAGACACCTTCACGCCCCCATCCGTGTCTGCTCAAGTACAGCAAATCGCAGCACAACATGCTGAAAACGTCGACAGCAAGACCCTGAGCCAGTTTGTGACCGAACTGGAAGCGAATCACGCAGCCCCGCCCCAACGGATCATCCAATAAAATGACCCCCCAAGGCATCAAAGGCCTGAGCGCCCAAATCAAAGACAAACTGATCCACAATATCCTGGAGCGGCGTTTACAACAAGTACAACAAAGCTCAGCATCGCATCTGTCCGGCAGTTCAACGGATGCTGTACCAGACACTTATTACCGCTTTGACAAACACCCTGGCTACCAGCAAATCCGCATCATCAACGCTGGTGCGCAACGCCTGGGTATCACAAGCCCATTTTTCAGGCCACACGAAGGCATAGCCGGTGCCACCACCCAAATAGATGGGCGTCAGCTTATTAACTACGGCAGTTACAACTACCTCGGTTTATCTGGCGACGCCGATGTGTCAAACGCAGCCAAAGCGGCCATCGACCAATATGGCACCTCCGTGTCTGCCAGCCGCATTGTCTCGGGCGAACGCCCGCTGCATCGCCAGTTGGAGCGAGCCTTGGCAGACCTGTACGAGGTGGACGACGCCGTTGTATTTATCAGTGGTCACGCCACCAATGTCAACACGATCGGACACCTGTTTGGCCCCAAAGACCTGGTGCTGCATGACGTTCTGATTCACAACAGCGTACTGCTGGGCGCGCAGCTTTCCGGGGCCAAACGCCTGTCGTTTCCCCACAATGACTGGGCGGCGCTTGATGCGCTGCTGGCCGACCAGCGCCTTCACTATGAACGCGTGCTGATCGTCATTGAAGGCATCTACAGCATGGACGGTGATTTCCCCAACCTGCCCAAATTTATCGAAGTCAAGCGTCGACACCACGCCTTTTTAATGGTCGATGAGGCCCACTCGCTGGGAGTGATGGGCACCAATGGTCGCGGTATCCGAGAGCATTTTGGCGTGACCGGCACAGACGTTGACATCTGGATGGGCACCTTAAGCAAAGCGCTTGCCGGTTGCGGCGGCTATATCGCCGGCGACACGGCTTTGGTGGAACACCTCAAGTTCATGGCACCCGGCTTTTTGTACAGCGTTGGCATGGCGCCACCATTGGCAGCGGCCAGCCTGGCGGCCCTGCAAAAACTCCTGAAAGAGCCTCAACGAGTTCACGCATTACAGGCCAACGGCGCCTATTTTCATGAACAGGCCTTGGCCTGTGGTTTCAACACCGGGCTGTGTACCGGAATGACCATCATCCCCGTCATTACCGGCAGCTCCATCCGAGCCGCCCGCTTGTCTGAGGCCCTGTTTCAGCGCGGCATCAGTGTGATGCCCATTCTGTTCCCCGCTGTGCCCGAGAAGTTCGCCCGTTTGCGGTTTTTCATGTCGTCTCAGCACACCCGGGCACAGATTGACCAAACGATAGAAGCTCTGAACGAAGAGTTGGCCCCACAGTAACCACAAACCGTTTAATAATCTTTCTTATGATTCAAAAACTCAAAAACAAAGCACACACCTTCAACGGTTTGTTTTGGCTGACCGTTGTGGCTCCTACAGCGTTGGCCGTGGTCTATTTTGGTTTTATGGCGTCTGATGTCTACATCAGTGAAAGCCGCTATGTGGTGCGTAGCCCTGAAAAACAAGCCGCTTCACCACTGGGCCTGGTGTTAAAAGGCGCTGGATTCTCCAGCAACCCGGGTGATGCGTACACAGTGCAAGACTATATTTTGTCGCGCGACGCACTGAAATCCCTCAATGACGAACTCGGCATCGGCAAAGCCTATGCCAGCCCCGATGTTGACCTTTTCAGCCGCTTTGGCTCCATTGACCGAGACAACAGTTTTGAGGCCCTGCACCGCTATTACCAAAAAAAGATATTGGTACAGACCGACAGCACCTCATCCATCTCGACCCTGACCACCCGTGCCTTTACGGCACAAGATGCTGTGAATGCCAACCTCAAACTGCTTGAACTCAGTGAAGCCCTGGTTAACAAAATCAACGCACGCGGTCGCCAGGACATGATCAAGTTTGCCACCACGGAAGTCAGCCAGGCAGCCGCCAAAGCCAAAGAAGCGGGCCTGAAACTCACTGCCTACCGCAATAAAAACGGCGTGATTGATCCCGAGCGGCAAGCGACGGCACAACTGCAGCAAATCACCAAAATGCAGGACGACCTGCTGGCCACCACCACCCAGCTGGCCCAGCTCAAAGCCTTTACCCCGGCCAACCCGCAAATCCCTGCCCTGCAAAACCGCGCCAAGGTCATGCGTGCCGAAATCCAGAAAGAAAACGCCAACATCAACGGCAGTCAAAAGTCATTGGTCAACAAAGCGACCGACTACCAGCGTCTGGCCATCGACCGTGATCTCGCTGAAAAGCAGCTGGCAAGCGCCCTGGTTTCACTGGAAAGCGCCCGTAACGAGGCATTGCGTCAGCAGGTGTACCTGGAGCGCATCGCCCAACCCAGCACACCCGATGTCGCCACAGAGCCACGGCGCCTGCGCAGCATCTTTGCCACCTTCATGCTGGGTCTGCTGGCCTGGGGCGTGTTGGGCATGCTGATGGCGGGCGTGCGTGAACATCAGGACTAAACCGGGGCATTCCACATGCAATATAGGCATAGTTCATCCCTGTGGCGCTCCTGGGCCATTCAGCGGCGTGTGATTGGCGCACTCTTGATCCGGGAGAGTCTGACCCGTTACGGTCGCCACAACATCGGGTTCTTGTGGCTGTTCCTGGAACCCATGATGTTCACAGTCGGTGTCACCGCGTTGTGGACATTTTCTGGCGCAGGTCATGGGTCCAACCTGCCCATTGCCGCATTTGCTGTCACGGGTTATTCGTCGGTCTTGCTATGGCGCAACATGCCTGGCCGCACCATCGGCGGCCTCGGGCCCAACATGTCGTTGATGTACCACCGCAACGTGCGCGCCATTGACATTTTTTTAGCCCGCCTGACCCTTGAAGTGCTGGGCGCCACCATGTCATTCATTGTGCTGTCACTACTTTTCACGTTTATTGGCTGGATGTCACTGCCCGAAGACATCCTGAAAGTCCTGTTTGGCTGGTTCATGCTGGCCTGGTTCGGAACCGCCCTGGCCATTTTTCTGGGTGCCCTGAGTGAGCGTACCGAGGTGATTCAAAAAGCCTGGCCCCCCGCCTCCTATTTATTGTTTCCGTTGTCCGGTGCGGGATTTCTGGTGGATGTCCTGCCCCAAAAAGCGCAAGCCATCATTTTGATGCTGCCGATGGTGCACGGTGTTGAGATACTGCGCGAAGGCTATTTTGGTTCCGCCATTCACGCGCACTATGACATGGTTTACATGGCACTGATCAACGCCATCCTCACGCTGCTTGGCCTGGCCAACACCCGCATCATCAGTCAAACGGCGACACCGAAATGATTGAAATTGTGAACGTCAGCAAGCACTACCCCACGCGTCACGGCCAGGTCGCCGTGCTGCAAGACATCAACATGACCATCGCACCCGGTGAAAAAGTGGGTATTCTGGGCAGCAACGGAGCCGGCAAGTCAACCCTGATCCGTTTGATCGGAGGTGTTGAGCAACCCACACATGGACACATCAGCCGCGGCATGAGCGTCTCCTGGCCGCTGGCTTTTGGCGGTGGTTTCCAGGGGCGCCTGACCGGGCTTGACAACCTCAAATTCATCTGCCGTGTTTATGGTACCCCGGTCGAAGACAAAGTCCCCTTTGTTGAAGATTTTGCTGAGCTGGGGCAGTATTTTCGGGAACCCATTGAGTGTTATTCATCCGGCATGATGGCGCGGCTGGCCTTTGCCATCTCGATGGTGATTGACTTCGACTGCTTTTTAATTGACGAAGTGGTTGCCGTGGGCGACAGCCGCTTCCAGCAAAAGTGCCATGACGAACTATTTGTCAAACGCAAAGACCGCGCCATGATCTTTGTCTCGCATAACGACCATTACATCAAAGAACACTGCCAGCGCGCTGCCGTGCTGCAAGCCGGCCAACTGCACCAGTTTGACAACGTGGATACCGCTCTGCAGTTCTACTACCACCAGTAGCCAGATCACCCAACACACCCGCACAGACTCAAGCCCATGAAAGTCATCATCACCATCGGCTGCCCGCACTCTGGGTATGAAACCGTTGTGCACACGCTCACCCAGGCTGGCATCACCAACGCCCAACACGGCATCAAGTCTGGCCTGAGCCCACAAGCCCTGCAGTCCAGGCTGCTCAGCAGTCATGAGGTGGATCTGGGCAGCACCGCAGCCCTGGCGCAAGTGCAGCCCGGCAAGCTCTGGAACGAGCTCGCCACAGACCTGTTTTTGGCCAATCTGCAGCACGCCCACTGGGGCTGGGCTGACCCGCAAAGCGTGGTACTGATGGACTTTTGGCACGACTTTGATGCCCAGGTGCGCCTGCTGCTGGTGTACAACTCGCCTACAAGCTATCTGCAGCAGGTGCTAGGCCACCAGCTGCAGCCAACCGTCCAATCCGTCGCAAGCGCGCTGGATGATTGGACACGCTGGAACACCGCACTGCTGCGCTATCTGCACCGCCACCCAGACTACTGTGTGCTGATCAACAGCCAGCAACTGGCCGCACATCCACACCCGGGCCTTCAAGCGCTGGCATCGCACTGGCAAATCAGCGACCTCCATGGCGCAGCAGCCAGCCCCGCTGACCAGCCGGATTTTCAACACCTGCAAGCCCACCTGATCAGCCAGATGATCGACCCGCTACACCCCGCCTGGGCGCTCCATCAAGAGCTTGAAGGGGCGGCTTTGATCAGTAGCGCAGCTGACGCAACCCTCCAGACACAAGCCATCCCAACCGTCAACCAGGCCTGGTCAGACTGGTCTGAA
>NZ_JAQTWM010000173.1 GCF_028689305.1 Rhodoferax sp.
GCAACTGGTCTTTGTTGTCCCAGAAGAATTTCAGGTTGGGCTTGCAGGCGGTGACGGTTTTGCCAACTTCATCCATCAACGCGGTGTAAGCCTTGGGGTTGTTGTACAGCGCAAACGGATCTTTGCCAGAGGCGAAGGCAAACGCCAGCAAGGTCGGGCGTTTCAGGCGCACGGCGGTCTTACCCTTGTAATCTGCCTTGCACAGATCAGGGTAGTCGGCCATCTTGGCCAATTTGGTGTTAACCACCAGACCGTCGGTACCCCAGATGTGCGGCAAGCCGTAGACCTTGCCCGCCAGCGTGGTGTTTTTCTTGGTGGCTTCGAGCATGCTGGGAATGAACAGTTCGCTCTTGAGCTGCTTCAAATCCATGGCTTTGTAAATGCCAAACTCGGCTTGCGGGCCGGTGATGCGGTCTTGCGACGGCTGCGCCAGATCAAAGCCCGCGCCGCCCGTGGCGCGCAACTTGGAGATCATTTCTTCGTTGTTGGACAGGGTGATTTCCACCTTGTAGCCCGACTCTTTTTCAAACTGTGCCACCACGTCCTTGGGTGCGTAGTCGGCCCAGGTGAGCAGGCGCAGGGTTTTGTCCTGGGCCAGCGCCGAGCCAGCGCAGCCCAGCAGGGCGATACCAGCAGCGATCAGTGTGTAGCGAACTTTCATGAATGACACTCCTTGGGTTGATGGGCGAAGTCGCCATACTATGTCAGAAACAAGTCATTTTGATGTCGCAACCATTCACCATCCACCGGGTTTTCCCTTGGATTCGTGTTGTCGGTAACATGGATACTGTCATCGTGCCGGAGGATTGAACCATGCCAGTCATTGTTGTTGCCAACCCCAAAGGGGGTGTAGGCAAGTCCACTTTGTCCACCCATATTGCCGGCTACTTCGCCAGCCAGAACCAGCGCGTGATGCTGGGCGATGCCGACCGACAGCAGTCCAGCCAACTCTGGTTGTCGCTGCGCCCGACTGCGGCGCGCGCGATCGCCAGTTGGGAAATCGGCGACGATCAGATCGCAAAACCGCCCAAGGGCACGACGCACGCGGTGATCGATACCCCCGCGGGCTTGCACGGCAGGCGCCTCAAGGAGGTGCTCAGGCTCGCGCACAAGGTGGTGGTGCCGCTACAGCCCAGCGTCTTTGATATTTTTGCCACGCGCGATTTTCTGGACGAGCTGGCCGAACGCGTCAAGACCAGCCAGACGCAGGTCGGCATCGTTGCCATGCGGGTCGATGAACGCACCCGCGCGGCCGAGCAGCTGCGCACCTTCGTCGCCGCCACCGGCTTGCCGGTGCTGGGCACGCTGCGCGACACGCAAAACTACGTGCAACTGGCCGCGCACGGCCTGACGGTGTTTGACCTGGCGCCTGAGCGCGTGGCGCGTGATCTGGAGCAATGGCAGCCGATTTGCCGCTGGCTGGAGGCGTGAAACCTAGCTCAAATGCTTGCCCACCAGCCCGGTGAGCGCAAACATGCCCACGCTGGGCTGACCCAGCACCGCCAGCAATTTGTCATCAGCAAGGATGGTGCGTTTGTCTTTGGGGTCTTGCAGGTTATGGGCTTTGATGTACTCCCACAACTTCTTGATGGCCTGCGGCCGCGAGACGGGCTCTGCCCCAATCACCGCCGCCAAGGCGGTGCTGGGCGTGGTGCCTGATGTGCCTGCGGCGGGTGCTTTGCGCGGCGCTTTGGGCGCGGTGGCCTTGGCTGCTTTCTTCACTGACGTTTTTAAGGCTTTTGTGCCTGTAGCCCTTGCTCCACCTGTGGAAGCAGCTCCTTTTGTTGCAGCAACAGCGGCTTTTGTCAGCGGCGCTGCCGCAGTTTTGCGCGGCGGGAACTTGCTCGGAGCAAACTCGAAATTGACCTTGCCCGCAGCCGCATCCCAAGCCAGCATGGCCTTGAACGCGCGCCGGGTACGCATCGACACAAACTTGTCGAGCAGATCGGTCTTGCCAGTCGTCAACAACTTGACTATTTGCGCGCGCTCGATCGGTTGCTGCAGGATGACTTGTCCGGTTTTGAAGTCGCAACTGGGCGTGGGCTGGGCCAGTGTGGGCACGGATTTGTCGCACACATAGTTCTTGCCGTGCTCAAACACCTGGCCGCCACACTTGGGGCAAGCGCCCAATGACTCCTGCGCCGAGAAGTCCACCAACTCGCCGGTTTCCTCACCCTTCTTGTCGTCGCCAAAGTCAAATTCGAGCTTGTAGTTTTTGGCGTCGTCGTCAAACTTGATGACCATCTCGGCGGTGAACGGCCAACCGGCTTTGGAGCGGAAACCGTCGAGTGGGCCGATCTTTTTGTCGCGCAAAAACTGCTCCACTTCGGCCAGCTCAAAGGTGCGGCCAGCAGGCGTTTTGCCAAACGAGAAGCCGCAGCCGTCGCTTTTGCCATCGGTACCGGTGCAGGTGTAGCGGCGGTAGTTTTCCTTGACGATGCCACCGCAGTTAGGGCACGGTGCGCTCAAGGTGGCGTAGTTGCCGGGCACGGTGTCGTGGTCGTATTCCTTGGCTTTCTTGACGATGCGCTCGGTCATGGCGGCAATTTCGGCCATGAAGGCGGCGCGGCTCAATTTGCCGTGCTCCATCTGGTTGAGCTTGTATTCCCACTCGCCGGTGAGGTCGGCGCGCGAGAGTTCCTGAACGTCCAGCCCACGCAACAGCGTCATCAGCTGGAACGCCTTGGCCGTGGGGATCAGCTCGCGGCCTTCGCGGTGCATGTATTTCTCAGAGATCAGGCCCTCGATGATGGACGCGCGCGTGGCGGGCGTGCCCAGACCCTTCTCTTGCATCGCTTCGCGCAATTCGTCGTCTTCGACCGTCTTGCCGGCGCCTTCCATGGCACCGAGCAAGGTGGCTTCAGAGTAGCGCGCTGGCGGACGGGTCTTCAGGCCACGGGCTTCGACCGTTTCTGCTGACACTTTTTCGCCGGGTTGCACCGGCACCAGGTTCTGGCCCTTGTCGCCGTCCTTGGCGTCAGCCACTTCGTCCGCAGCTTCCTTGCCGTAGATGGCCAGCCAGCCCGGTTTGACCAGCACCTTGCCCTCGGTCTTGAAGTGGTGTTGCTGCACTTTGCTGATGC
>NZ_JAQTWM010000174.1 GCF_028689305.1 Rhodoferax sp.
TTTCGCCCACGCTGTGCCCCATGCTGAGCAGGCGAAACACCTGGTATTCGCGGTGCGACAGGGCATCGACCCCGGCCACCACCGCTTGTGCCGCTGCGCCAGAGCGGCCGGCCGATGCCATGGCCGCTGCCAGCGCCTCGGCCGTGTCGGGGGTGACATACATGCCGCCTGCGGCCACCTTGCGCACGGCGGCCAGCATGTCGTCGGGGTCGGCGCTTTTGTTCAGGTAGCCACCGGCGCCGAGCTTGATGCAGCGCACGGCGTATTGTTTTTCCGGGTAGGTGCTGAGCATCAGCACCGGCAGCTTGGGGTGGGTGCGGCGCAAAATTTGCAGCACTTCCAGCCCGTCTTGCTCTGGCATGGCAATATCCAGCAGCACCAGGTCGAGCCCGGCAGCGCCGCCCAGCGCGGCCACTTGCGCCAGCACGTCTGCCCCGCTGGCGGCTTCGGCCAGCACGCTCACATCGGGCGCATCGGCCAGCACCTGTTTCAGGCCTTCGCGCACGATGCGGTGGTCATCACCAATCAGGACTTTGATCATGCTATGTCTTTGGTAGTGGGAGGCGCAAGGTGAATGCCGACCCCAGGCCAATTTGGCTTGAAATCTCAAGCTGACCGCCAAAATGGCGGGCGCGTTCGCGCATGCCCATCACGCCATAGGCGGTGGGGGCCTCGAAGGCGATGGGGCTGGCGCCGCAGCCGTTGTCTTGCACCGAAATGGTCAGCAGGGCCTGCGCCACCTGAATCCGCAGGGTGATGGCCGTGGCCTGGGCGTGGCGGGCCACGTTGCTGAGCATTTCCTGAAAGATGCGAAACACCGCCATGGCTTCGGGCTCGGGCAGTTCCACGCCGTCGGTGCCCTGCATGTCCCAGTCCAGCGCCAGTTCGGCCGACTGGGCAAACTCGTGCGCCTGCCACTCCAGCGCGGCCCACAGGCCCTGGTGGTCGAGGATGCTGGGGCGCAGGTCGGTGATGATGCGGCCCACGTTGTCCACGGCACGCTCAATCAGGCCGCTCATGTTCTGGCATTTGCTGCGCAGCCGGGTGCGCATGGCTTCGGCTTCATGGGGTGTGCGCTGCTTTTGTTCACTCAGGCGCTTGTCCATCCAGTTCACGTCCATTTTCAGCGCCACCAGCAGGCTGCCCAGCTCGTCATGCACCTCGCGGGCAATGCGGGTGCGCTCTTCTTCGCGCACGGTCTCGGAATAGGCCGACAGTTCACGCAGTTGCCCCAGCGCCACCGACAGCGCCTGGGTGCGTTCCTCCACCCGCTGCTCCAGTTCGCTTTTGGCAGCCTGCAGCGCATCGGCGGCGCGTTTGCGCTCAGTGATGTCGACAAAGGTGATCACCGCGCCCAGCACGGTGTCGCCGTCCATCAGCGGGTAGCTGGAATACTCCACCGGAAAACAATGCTGGTCGCGGTGCCAGAACACCTCGGTGTCGATGCGGCAGGGCAGACCCTGGCGAAAGGCGTTGAAGATGGCGCAGTCGTGCTCGGCGTAGGGCTGGCCGTCAGGGAGTGAGTGATGGGTCAGCTCATGCATGTTGCAGCCCAGCACCTCGTCAGGCTCGCGCCCGATCATGTGGGCCCCGGCGCGGTTGATGAAGGTGCAGCGGCCCGCCATGTCAATGCCGTAAATGCCCTCACCGGTGGATTCCAGCAGCAGGGCCAGCTGCTTTTGCAACACCGGCTCCACGGCGGCGTTGGGCGGGGTCAGAACTGGCTGGCGGTGGATTTGCATGCTGACAGGGCAAGCAATGGCTGTGCCAAGGGGTATTTTGAGCTTTTGAAAATTGTCTGGATGGGATGAAAACGCTATTAAGTGTTTCACCAAACAGCGCCATTGCTTTTTGAACCGTCACGCTTCCAGGTGTGGTGACGAACCACTTACCAGCATCATTGGTGAGCGTGCAGCCGACACCAGCCACTTCGCTTTGACCCTGCGCCAGCTCAATGACACACAGGCCCGCATCGACTGCTCGACGGGGGCCACGCGCTGGCAGATTCTGGAGTGGGATTGCGCCGAGCGTTGTTTCTGAGTCGCACGGCGAACAGGCTATTTTTGTTATAAAAAACATAGCTATTGGCCCAGATAAAACCTGGGCTAAAGGCCAAAATGGCCATTACCCGACCGACACATTAACGATCCGCCTGATGGAGGCATTGACGGTGAGGGATCGTCTTGAAAATCAATGCGATCGCATAGTTTTCGCCATCCTGGTGCGTGGCGATGCTTCAAGATACGCGAGCGCATATATTCTGGTGTGGATTTGACGCAAGCCGACTAAAATCTTTGCAACCGCATAGATTCCGAGGTCTCTAGATGCTGATTCCCATCACTACCGTTGCCGAGCTGGGCATGCTGGTTCGAGCCGCTCGCCACACACAAGGCCTTCGCCTGGACGATGCCGCAGGCAGTGCTGGCGTAGGCCCGGTGTTTGCGGGTGAGTTTGAGCGCGGCAAAGAATCCGTGCAACTTGGCCTGGTGCTCAAGCTGCTGGACGAGGTGGGCTTGCAGCTCAAGGTGGATGTCCCCGACAAAGCCTTGCCTGAGTTCCAGGCGCTGCAGGCCAAGGGGCTTCGTCCGCTGCGGCCTCGCCGTTCCAAAAAAGCAGCCAGCGTATGAGCACGCTGCCTCGGTGCCCGCCGTTGACCGGCTGTACGTGCCAGCGCCGGAGGTCCCTCATTGAACGATTTGACCGGGTACGCGCGCCCGGTGATGCCGCCACGCAGCGCATTCACATCATCGACACCTGCCAGTTGCTCAACAAGTCACGCGCCTTCAAATACCAGCAAGCCAATCTGCAAACCTTGGCCGAGGCCATCAAGCTGTGCCGCCAAAAAGCGGCGGCCCGCATCCAGCTCTACCGCTGGCTGCTTTTCAATGTGCTCGTTGGCAACGGTTGTTGCCGCCGACCGAATTCTGCAGCGGCTCGGTTGCTGCAATCGCTTGGGGCCAGTTTGGGGTAGTCGCCAATGACTGGTGTCCGGCATTAGGCTGGGCCGCGCTCAATCCTTGAGGCGCACTCCCAGGGTATCCAGCTTCTTTGCATACGAGTCCCTGCGTTTTGC
>NZ_JAQTWM010000175.1 GCF_028689305.1 Rhodoferax sp.
CCGTCGGGTGAGGGCTGCACCGCGTAGCTGATGGCCATGCCCCACTGGCTGCCGTCACCCAACAAATCTGCAAACCGCGGTGTGTCCTGCGGGGTGGAGATGATCAGCACCTCGCGGATGCCGGCCAGCATCAGCGTGCTCAAGGGGTAGTAGATCATCGGCTTGTCATACACCGGCATGAGCTGTTTGGACACCGCCTGGGTGACCGGGTAGAGCCGGGTGCCGGAGCCGCCGGCGAGGATGATGCCTTTGCGACCAGTGGTCTGGTTTGTCATGTTGAAGCTCCCTGTGGTTTACAAAATTTCTGCCAGCATGCGATTGACCCCGTTCTGCCAGGGCGGCAGTGTCAGGCCAAAGGTGCGCTGCAATTTGTCGGTGGCCAGGCGTGAGTTGTGGGGGCGTTTGGTGGGTGTGGGGAAGGCGCTGGTGGGTACCGGATCGATCTGAGTTGCCTTTATTTTGATAGCTGGTTGTGCACGTTCTGCCTGGGCTAGAACGTGTTTTGCATAGTCAAACCAGGTGGTTTCGCCGCTGGCCACCAGATGGTAAATACCAGCCAAGGCAGCTGCGTCACCTCGGATGACCTGGCGGATGGCATGGGCGGTGATGTCGGCAATCAGATCGGCCCCGGTGGGCGCGCCAAACTGGTCGTTGATGACGGTGAGTTTGTCGCGCTCCTGGCCCAGGCGCAGCATGGTTTTGGCAAAGTTGCCGCCGCGGGCGGCGTAGACCCAGCTGGTGCGGAAGACCAGGTGGCGCGGGCAGTGCTGGGCGATCAGTGCCTCACCTTCAAGCTTGGTGGCACCGTACACGCTCAAGGGCCCGGTGGCATCGGTTTCCACCCAGGGCTCGTCGCCACTGCCGTCAAACACATAGTCGGTGCTGTAGTGCACCAGCCAGGCTCCGAGCTTGGCGGCCTCAGTGGCCAGCACCTCGGGGGCCAGGGCGTTGAGGGTGCGGGCCAGCTCGGTTTCACTTTCGGCCTTGTCGACGGCGGTGTGGGCGGCGGCGTTGACGATCACATCCGGGCGTACATCGCGCACGGTCTGCGCCAAGCCGATCAGGTTGCTCAAGTCACCGCAATGCTCGGTGCTGTGGCGGTCCAGCGCGATGACTTCACCCAAGGGGGCCAGGCTGCGCTGCAGCTCCCAGCCGACCTGGCCGTTTTTGCCAAGAAGAAGGATCTTCAATTTGGCTCCGCTCAGGCGTACTGCTTTTGTACCCATTCGCGGTAGGCACCACTTTGTACATGCGCCACCCAGTCGGGGTTGGCCAGGTACCACTGCACGGTCTTGCGGATGCCGGTCTCGAAGGTCTCGGCTGGCCTCCAGCCCAGTTCGCGTTCCAGTTTGCGGGCATCAATGGCGTAACGGCGGTCGTGGCCGGGGCGGTCGGTCACAAAAGTGATCTGGTCTTTGTACGATTTGCCGTCGGCGCGTGGACGCAATTCGTCGAGCAGGGCGCAGACGGTGTGCACGATTTCCAGGTTGGCTTTTTCGTTCCAGCCGCCCACGTTGTAAGTTTCACCCGGGCGGCCAGCCTCCAGCACGCGGCGGATGGCGCTGCAGTGGTCTTTGACGTAGAGCCAGTCGCGGATTTGCTGGCCGTCGCCATAGACCGGCAAGTTTTTGCCGGCCAGCGCATTGACGATCATCAGCGGGATGAGTTTTTCCGGGAAGTGGTAGGGACCGTAGTTGTTGCTGCAGTTGGTGGTGAGCACCGGCAGGCCGTAGGTGTGGTGCCAGGCGCGTACCAGGTGGTCGCTGGCGGCTTTGCTGGCGCTGTACGGGCTGTTGGGCTCGATGTGGTTCTGTTCGGTGAAGGCTGGGTCGCCCTTGGCCAGACTGCCGTAAACCTCGTCGGTGGAGACGTGCAGGAATCGGAAGGCTGCTTTTTCAGCAGCATCCAGCCCAGACCAATAGCCGCGTACCGCCTCCAGCAGGTTGAAGGTGCCGACAATGTTGGTCTGGATGAATTCACCCGGGCCGTGGATGGAGCGGTCGACATGGCTTTCGGCGGCAAAGTTGATGACGGCGCGGGGCTGGTGCTGGGCCAGCAGTCGGGCCAGCAGTTCGCGGTCGCCAATGTCACCTTGCACCAGGGTGTGACGTGCATCACCTTGCAGGCTTTGCAGCGTTTCCGGGTTGCCTGCGTAGGTGAGTTTGTCGAGGTTGATGACCGGCTCGTCGTGTTGCGCGAGCCAATCCAGGACAAAGTTTCCGCCAATAAAGCCCGCACCGCCAGTCACCAGAATCATGTTGCTTTCCCTGTGAGTTGAATCTGCCGTAAAGAGAGCAAGTTTAATGGCTTGAGGCGGTGCAGGCGGGCGCCTGCATAGGGGCAACTGAAGTCGACCCTACGCTTCCAGTTGTTCAGTGAGCTCCAGCCACTGCTCTTCCAGCGCCTGGATTTCTTCGTTGACCTGTTTGAGCCGTTTGCCCTGGTTGGCAAAGTCAGCCGGGGGAGGCGACTGGCACAGATGGGCTTCCAGCTGGGTGCCCTCGGCTTGCAGGGTGGCCATGCGCGTCTCCACCTCTTGCAGCTTGCGTTTCAGGCTGCCACTGGGCGCGGGTTTGGCCTTGACCTTGGCTGCCGCAGCGGTGGCTTCGGCCTGCGCCTTGCGTTCGGCCTTGGCTGCCGCGCTGCTGGCCTCACGGATGGCTTCACGCTGGCGTTTGGCTTCATCGAGCAGGTAACGCTGGTAGTCGTCCAGGTCGCCGTCAAACGGGTCAACCCCGCCGCGTGAGACCATCCAGAATTCGTCACACACCGAGCGCAACAGCGCCCGGTCGTGGCTGACCAGCATGACCGTGCCTTCAAATTCGTTCAACGCCATGGCCAGCGCTTCGCGGGTGGCCAGGTCCAGGTGGTTGGTCGGCTCATCAAGCAGCAGCAGATTCGGGCGCTGCCAGACGATCATGCACAGCACCAGGCGGGCCTTTTCGCCGCCGCTCATGCTGCCCACGGCCTGTTTGACCATGTCGCCGCTGAAGTTGAAGGTGCCCAGGAAGCTGCGCAGGTCCTGCTCGCGGGTCTGCTGGCC
>NZ_JAQTWM010000096.1 GCF_028689305.1 Rhodoferax sp.
AACGAGGCTGGATTATGCGTGTGACGATGCCAGCCCCGATCTGTCCACCCCCATCCTGTTTCGCAGCGCCTAAATGCTGGCGCACGCTGCAACTGCGCAAGATTTGTCATGCTGCTGCTTCTAAACTACCGGCCATGTCCCACCCCCATGAGAAACAGCCGCCTACCGGTCGCGACTTCCGTATTGGCAGCCAGCAGGAGAATTCGTGAACAAGATTGATCTCAAGAAGGACTGGAAGCACTTGTATCAACCCAGCGCACGCGAGGTCACGCAAGTGGAGGTTCCGCCACTGAAATACCTGATGGTGGACGGCGAGGGTGATCCCAACACATCGCCAGAATATGCCCAGGCGGTAGAGGCCCTGTTTGCGGTGTCGTACACCGCCAAGTTCATGCTCAAGAAAGGGCCGCAGGCGCTGGACTATGCCGTCATGCCGCTCGAAGGGCTTTGGTGGGCGGATGACATGTCGGTCTTTGCGGGCAACGACAAGGCCAGGTGGCAGTGGACCATGATGATCCTGCAACCCGCCTTTGTGGCCGATGACACCATCAACGCGGCCATGGCCGAGGTGCGGCGGAAGAAAAAACTGCCCGGCGTCGACAGGCTGCGCCTGGAAAATTTCTCCGAAGGCCGTTGTGCCCAGATCCTGCACCTTGGCCCTTTCTCTGAAGAAGGACCCACCATCGCACGGCTGCATGCCTTCATCGACGCACGATCAGGTCGCCGGGGAAAACACCACGAGATTTACCTGAGCGACATCCGGCGCGCCAACCCGCAGAAGTGGAAAACCATTATCCGGCACCCCATGCAATGACGGCCAGGTACCCGCCCCGTGCAGCTGGCTGGCATCGCGCACCGTGGCCCGCTTCAGCTGAAGTTAGCGTCACTTTTCACCCCAGCTGAATCCGTGCTCGGTGAAGAGCCGCAAGCAGGCGTCCACGGCAGTGGGTTCGTATAACTTGCCTTTGTTGGTGCTGATTTCATGAAATGCGGCATCCAGGCCACGCGCGGCGCGATAGGGGCGGTGGCTTGCCATGGCCTCGACGGTGTCCGCGACCATCAGAATCCTGGCTTCCAGCAGGATGTCGGGCGACTTCAGGCCTTGCGGGTAGCCGGAGCCATCCAGCCGTTCGTGGTGTTGCCATACGGCCTGGGCCACCGGCCAGGGAAATTCGATGTCTTTCAGGATGTCGTAGCCGGCGCCCGAATGGCCTCTGATCATGGCGATTTCCAGAGCGGACAGGGTACTGGGCTTGCTCAGGATTTCGGCTGGCAGGGCGATCTTGCCGATGTCGTGCAGATAGCCGATGACTCGCAGTCCTTCAACCTGCCGCTCGGGCAGGCCCATTTCCTTGCCAATGGCACAGGCCAGCTGGGCCACGCGCCGCTGATGCCCGGCGGTATAGGGGTCGCGCAACTCCACCATGCGCGCAACCGCCTCAACCGTGCCATCCAGCGACTTGCGCAAACTGGCGAGGGTGGCATGTAGCCGCTTGTCCAAACGCAAAGCATGTACGCCCAACGCGATATCGTTGGCGACTTCGAGCAGAAAGTTGATGATTTCCTCACTAAAGGCATCGCGCCGCCCGGAATAGGCGGCCAGCACACCCATCGTCTCGCCATCGCTGGCCAGCGGTACCGCGGCCGCGGATTTGAGTTGCCAGGTTTGCACGATTTCCCGCCACGGCAGATAGCGTGTATCGTGCTCGATATCGGTCACTACATTGGGTACCGCTTCGCGCGCCGCAACGCCCATGACCCCACCGCCAAATTCGGAGCCGTCCCAGCGCACGACCAAGTCGGCCATCATTGTTTCGCTGAAACCAGCCCAGGCAACGTGGTTGAGCGTATGGTCCGGTTGCCGCAGGCTGATGATGACGCCAATGACGTCCTCCAACCCCTTCAGCGCCTCACACACAAAATGGTATAGCGCTGCCTCGCTCTCGGCGACCAGCAGATATTCGTTGATGTTGCGGATGGTCAGCAGCAGCAGATTGAGCCGTCTGAGCCTGGCCTCATCCACCTTGCGCTCAGTGATGTCGAGCAGGTGGATGCGGACCATCTCGCTGTGCGGAACAGGGTAGAGGAATTGTTCGAACGTGGCGTTATCGACGTTGACCTCGCGTACCATCTGTCGGTCCTCACCGCTGGCCGCAGGGAGATATCCCAGCTCGGCAGGGGCGGGCTGCCCCACTGCCAGTCTGGGGAACAGTTGCTTGGCCGCCGGGTTCAGGTAGGTGATGACCCTGGCGGCATCCACTTCCATCACCGGATTGGGGTCCATGGTGGGGAACGATGCCAGCCGCAAAATCTCCTGCTGCGCCTGCTGTCGGTCAATCGCGTGGCGGATGTGCAGCAGCAGATCGTCCATCGCATAGGGTTTGAGCAGATAGGAGAAGGCGCCCTTGTTGGTTGCCTCGACCGCCGTGTCCAGCGAGGCGTGGCCGGTCAGGATGATGGCTTCGGTGAGCGGGGTGGCGTGTTTGATGCGTTCCATGACTTCGATGCCGGACATGTCCGGCAGCTTGAGGTCGAGTAGTGCCACGTTGAAAAAAGTGTTCCCCGCCTCCGCAATGCCCAGCGCCCCGGTTTCTGCTGCGCCGGCCTCAAAACCCTTGAGGCGCAGGATGTCGCACAGGGTTTTTCTCAGCTTCGGATCGTCGTCCACTACCAAAATTCTGGGTTTGCTGGTCACTTGGCGGTCACCTCTCCGGTCAGGGCCTCAACCCGGTTCCTGCCTTGGGCCTTGGCTCGGTAAAGCGCGTCGTCCACCCGCTTCAGCAGCGCATTCAGATCATCCTGTGGCTCGAAGGAGGCAACCCCGAAACTGACCGTCAGGTGATCACAGTGATGGAAGTGGTACGCGGCGATTGTCAGCCGCAATTTCTCGGCAGCGTCACGGGCGGCTTTCAGGTTCGATTGCGGCATCAACACCATGAATTCTTCACCACCCCAGCGCGCCAAGACGTCGTTGCTGCGGATGTTTTGCTTGACCAGGCTGGTCAGGGCCTGCAGCACATAGTCGCCGACATCGTGGCCAAATGTGTCATTCACGCGCTTGAAAAAGTCGATGTCGTACATGATCACGGACATCGGTGCGCCATACCTTTTGGTGCGCTCCACTTCAGCCGCCAGCACAGTGGAAAAATACCGACGGTTGGCGATGCCGGTGAGGCTGTCGGTGGTGGCCAGCAGATAGATTTCCTGCTCAGAGCGCTTGCGTTGGGTGATGTCCAGAACGTAGATGCGGATGAGGTCGACCTCCTGCACGTAGGACACATGCAGCTCATAGGTGGCCTCGCCGACCATGGTCTCAAGGGTGCTGTCCCCAGGCTGCTTGCCATGCCAGAGCGCGGTAAGCAGTGCCTGCGAACCCTGCAACAAGGGGTGCGACAGGCCTTGCATGTTCAGCTCGGGAAATAGCCGTTCAGCCGCCGGGTTGAGATAGGTCACCTCACCGGCAAGGTTCAGTTCAATGACCGGGCTGGGAAGCAGGCGTGGGAACGACGCCAGGCGCAAGATTTCCTCGCGCGCCTGCTTGCGCTCGACCGCATGGCCGATCTTTTGCAGCAAGTCATCCATCTGGTAGGGCTTGAGCAGATAGGCAAATGCCCCTTGACCGGTGGCGGTGATGGCGGTGTCCATCGACGCATGCCCGGTCAGGATGATGGCCTCTGTCAATGGTGTGATCGTCTTGATGCGCGCCATGACTTCCAGACCGGCGATGTCCGGCAGCATCAGGTCGATCAGCGCCAGGCTGAATGTCTGCTGCTGTGCTGTAGCGATGGCCTGTGCGCCATTGGCTGCCACAGCGGTTTCGTAACCCTTGACCCGCAGGATGTCAGCGAGCGTCTTTCTCAGGTTCGGGTCGTCATCGACGATCAGGATCTGTGGTTTGGCTTTCACGATCTGTTCCCTAGGACGAGACCAGCAGGTTTTGCAGCTTCCTGATCCGGATGTCTTCGATCAGCTGGAACAGGGCATTCATTTCCAGGGGCTTGTAGAGGCAGGTGTAGGCGCCAATCTTGTCTGCCCGTTCAATGGCGTCCGTCATTTCCTTGCGGTAGCCGGTGACCAGCACCACCGGTTTGGTAGGGTATTTCGCTCGCACCTCTTTGAGCACGTCCACGCCGTTCACTGCCCCCAGCTTGAGATCAAGCAGGACGATGGCCAGCTTGTAGTTTCGGTCCAGGTGCGTCATCACGTTGTCGGCCGCGGTTTCGGTTTCGACGTGGAACCCCCTGAGGGTCAGAATGTCCTTCAGGGTTTTGCAGAATTCGGGATCGTCGTCCACCACCAAAATACTCTCCTCCTGGCCCAACAGGGAAAGAAAGGAAAGAATCACGGGAAAGTTGAGGGGCTTGCTCAGGACCGCATAGGCACCAGCGCGTTTGGCCGCCTCCATGAGTTCATCGGTGGCATAGGCGCTGACCAACACGATCGGCAGTGTGGGGGTGATCTCGCGCATCTGTTTCATCGCCTCGACGCCGTTGATGCCGGTCATCTTGATGTCCATCAGCACACAATCAGGGGGATCACTCTTGACTTTCTCCACACCTTCTTCGCCCGAATAGGCGGCGATAGCCTCGTGGCCCTTGAGTTTCAGGATGTCGCAGGTCGTCTTGACGATGCGACGGTCGTCGTCCACCACCAGAATTTTCATTTTCCGCTCCCGTTCACTCTCGTCTCAATTCGAGCGGCAGACCGCTTACGAATCCGCTGCAGTGAGCAGCGTGACGGTAAAGGCGCAACCCTTGCCCGGCATGTTTTCTACGCCCACGCGGCCGCCATTGGCCTGCGTCAGGTTCTTGACCACCACCAGTCCCAGGCCAACCCGGCGCACCTTGGTGGTGAACAGTGGCTGGAACAGCTTGCCCAGGTGCTCCGGTGCAATGCCGCCGCCGTTGTCCTTGATGCAGACCGTCACGGTTTTGTCCACCGGGTCTTCATGGGCCTGAATGTCCAGCGTGCCGCCCTGCGGCATTGCCTCCACGCCATTGGTGATCAGGTTCCAGAACACCTGGTGCATCTGTGCCGGGTCCACCCGGATGGCGGGGAGTGTGGTCGGGATGTCCAGATGCACGGTGATCGAGGGCGGTACATTGCACTTGCGCAAGGTTTGCTGCAGCAGACCGGCCAGGGTCACATCTTCCGGTTGGGGCGGTTTGGTACGCACGGCATCCAGCAGATCGGACACGATGCGTTCGGCTTCTGCAATCTCGTCCTTGATGATGCCCAGATATTCCTTGACGCTGGCGTCCGCATCGGCCAGAACGGCTTGCAGAAAATACACGGCATTGTTCATCACGCCCAGCGGGTTGCGCAGTTCGTGCCCGACCGTGTCGGCCACCTGGCCGAGCAGTGCGAGCTTCTCCTTGCGTACCAGGTCTTCCTGCGCTGCCAGCAGCAATTGCGTGCGCTCCTGAACCCTGGCTTCCAGCACCTCGCCCTGGTGTATCAGCAAGGCCTTGGTGGCCTTGAGCTCCTGCGCCGACTGGTCACACATTTGTCGCAGTCGTTCTGCCTGGTGCAGTCCTTCCTCCAGCAACTTGTTCCTGCGTTCCAGTGCATCAATCTTTTGCTGTAATTCGATGGGGATGTCACCCTCCATGATCATTCTCCAAGTCCGCGTAAATGATATCGGTGCCACAGTGCAACTGACGCAGATAGTCGAGGGCGGCTGCCACATGCTGGCTCCCGAGAATCGAGCCGTGTTGCGGCAGGATGGCGTCGATGGCGAGATGTTCGATGCGCTTGACAAAGCCCCTGGCAGCCAGATTCGAAGCCATGTAGTCCAGGTGGAACAGGTTCATTTTGGGAACGTGTTTTTCGAATGAATCCACCACCAGTGTCCAGTCCAGGTCCAGCGCCGCCCAGATATCGCCGGAGAACAGGTAGCGTGCCTGGGCGTCATAGGTCACGAACGCCCCCGGGAAATGGAGAAAGGGAGCCTCGATGAAATTCAGGCGAGCCCCCGAGGGCATGGTGTAGACCGGGTGCGAGCTGACGTCGCAATACCAGTAATCGGAGCGGCCATAGTGCGGCAGCAGCACCTGGGTGCGTGGTGTGGTGAACACCCGCATGGACGGATTGACAGCCAGCCAATCGGTCATGGAGGCGGCCACGTCAGGGTCCTGGTGGCACAGGACCATGCCGTTGACTTGTTCCGGTGGCAGGATTTGTGCGACCCGTCGTATCACCTGGGCAAAATGCCGCTTGCCGCCGGGATCGATCAAAATGGCTTCGTGATGATCCACGATGAGATAGGTATTGCAGCGAAAAGCCGTTTCGTCGGTGTTTCCGAGCCAGAAAATACGGTGCTCATTGGCGGCGTAGAGCGTGGTCGGCTGCGTCAGGTTCATGGCGCCGGTCAGATCTTTGACTGTGATTGCGTTCATATCACCCCTTCCTGTCAGATAACCCTTATACAGGCAAAACCAGGGTAAAGGTTGTTCCTTTTCCTGGTTCGCTGCGCACCTCCACCGTACCACCGTTGGCCTCGGTCAGGTTTTTGACCACCACCAGGCCCAACCCGATGCCGCGCGCCTTGGTGGTGAACAAGGGCTGGAACAGCCTGTGCTGTACCTCAGGCGCGATGCCACTGCCGCTGTCACACACGCCAATGGAGACGGTTGCCCTTGACGGATCTTCAAGCGCCCGGATTTCCAGCGTGCCGCCCTGTGGCATGGCTTCGGCACCGTTGTTGATCAGGTTGCGTAGCACCTGCTGCATCTGCTGCATCTGCTGGGCATCCACCTTCAGGGGTGGCAACGTCTGCGGAATCTCCATTTTGACAGCAATGGTGGTTGGCACAATGCATTTACGCAAGGTCTGCTCCACCAGTTCGTGTACATCCGTCACCTGCAGGCGCGGTGGCTTGGCGCGCACGGAGTCCAGCAAGTCGGACACGATGCGCTCGGAACCCGCGATCTCATTCTTGATGATGTCCAGGTATTCCCTGGTGGTCTCGTCGGCGTCGGTCAGCGCGTTTTGCAGGAAAAATACGGCGTTGCTCATCACGCCAAGCGGGTTGCGCAGCTCGTGCCCCACGCTGCCTGCGATTTGCCCCAGCAACGCGAGTTTTTCCTTGCGCACCAGTTCCTCCTGCGCCTTGATCAATTGCGCCGTGCGCTGCGCCACCTTGGCTTCCAGTTCCCCGTTGAGGCTGCGGACTTCGTTCTCCGCCAGCTTGCGACGCGCCCCTTCCTCGCGAATCTCGTCGAGCATGGCGTTTACAAACACCACCAGAAGCAGGCCATCAAGCAATGGGGTGAGTACCCCCGCAAACTCCAGCTCGGCGTTGAAGCGGCCATCCCACAGAAGATCAATGGTCATCACAATCATCACCGAAACCAGCACTGCTACAACCAGGAACAGTACGGTAAAGCGTAGCGAACTCACCTTGAGCAGCTTGTCAACGATCCGTTTCACCGCCTGTTGCAAAAGTTGGCACAGCCTTTTAAACATGGTCATTTCCCATTTCATCGGCACTCGGCAGCGTGACGGAAAACACGCTGCCCTTGCCAACTTCGCTCTGCACGTCCACTTTGCCACCATTGGCTTCAGTCAGGTTTCTTACCACCACCAGGCCCAGCCCGATGCCTCGCGCCTTGGTGGTGAACAGGGGCTGGAACAACTTGACCAGCACCTCTGGCGCCATGCCGGCACCGCTGTCGCACACGCTGACGGTGGTGGTGCCATCATGCTTGTTTTCCAACACCCGAATCTCCAGCGTACCGCCTCCTGACATGGCTTCTGCGCCGTTGTTGATGAGATTGCGCAGGACCTGTTCGATTTGCATGGCGTCCACCCGCAAGGGCGACAGCGTGGCCGGAATGTCCAGCTTGATGGCTATGGCGGGTGGCAGCTTGCATTTGTCCAGGGTCCGATCAATCAATGTTTCAACATCGACTGCCTGGACTTGGGGCGGTTTGGTGCGCACGGAGTCCAGCAGTTCCGCAACGATGCGCTCTGAATCCGCAATCTCGTTCTTGATGATATTGAGGTATTCCCTGGTAGTTTCGTCCGCGTTGACCAGCACGGTCTGCAAAAAATACACGGCATTGCTCATCACACCCAGCGGGTTGCGCAACTCATGCCCGACGCTGCCTGCCACCTGCCCAAGTACGGCGAGTTTTTCCTTGCGCACCAGTTCTTCCTGTGCCTGCAGCAATTGCTGGGATCGTTCTTGCAGATTCCGCAAGGCACGCTGCAGGCTACGCATGTTCAGGTAGGTCAGAATGCCAACGTTAAAAAACAGCATGATCAGCACCAGGGACATATGGACATACTCGCGGCCTGCCGCCCCCGGAACCAGTAGCGGCGTGTATAGCCCCGCCCGGGACAGGAGCAACATCAGCACGTAGTAGAGCAGCACGCCAGCGCTCATCCACAGCGCGGTTGCTGGTGTCAACAGAATCCCGCCGATGGTGGCCGTCCAGAAAAAGAGCACCCAGGCTGGGGAGACCAATCCGTCAAATACCCAGGCCGCCGCGCCGATGGTGATCAGGTTGACCCAAACATAAAGACGGATCATGGGCTGGATATGGCCACGCCGGGCCTGGATCAGACAGAAAACGGAAAGAGCAAACATGGCCAGGGGAAAGGCTGCCGCTATCCAGCTCACAGTCAGTGTGAGAAATCCAAGGGGTTTCATCAGCAAGAAGACGATGGACAGTGCCACGACAATGCCGGTGCTGATCACCATCAGGGTATTGAACAGTTGCCCCAACCGCGCCTCTTCCTCGTTGCGTGCTTTCACTGCGATCAGGCGCTCCCATCCCGCAGCGAGCCATGGCTGCGGATGGTTCATGGCGTTTCCCCTGCCGGAGGCGCGCTCGGCAGCGTGACGGAAAACACGCTGCCCTTGCCAACTTCACTTTCGACCTGGACATTTCCGCCGTTGGCCTGGATCAGGTTCTTCACCACCACCAACCCGAGCCCGATGCCGCGCGCCTTGGTGGTGAACAGGGGTTGAAACAGTTGGGCCTGCACGGGCGATGTCATGCCGGTGCCTGTGTCGCGCACGTGGATGGTGATGGTTCCCGCTGACCGGTTTTCAAGTGCAGCGATTTCCAGGGTACCGCCGTCCGGCATGGCGTCTACGGCATTGCTGAGCAGATTGCGCAGGGCCTGCTGGATTTGCAGGGCATCCACCCGCAAGGGCGGCAGTGTCGCCGGGATGTTCAGTTGAACGCTGACAGATGGTGCAACGGTGTATTTGCGCAAGGTCTGCTCTATCAGCTCCCTGACGTTCACTGTCTCGGCGCTTGGTTCTCTGGTGTGCACGGCGTCCAGCAGATCAGCCACGATTCGCTCCGAAACGGCGACCTCATTCCTGATGATGTTCAGGTATTCTTTGACGATGTCGTCCGCTTGCGGTAACACGGTCTGCAGAAAAAACACCGCGTTACTCATCACCCCCAGCGGGTTGCGCAACTCATGACCCACGTTGCCAGCCACTTGCCCCAGCATCGCCAGCTTTTCCTTGCGTACCAACGCCTCCTGCGCGGCCAACAGCTGTTGCGTCCGTTCCCGCACCTTGTTTTCCAGGTCCTCGTTCAATTGGCGGATCGCTTCGTCGGCCAGTGCGCGTTCGGTTTGGCGTTGTTGGGCGCGGCGGGCGAAGACGCCGAGAAAGAGCAGTCCAACGCACCAGACAACCCCATGTCCGGTTGCCAGCTTGAACTGAGCTCGTCCAGCGATATCACGGAAAGGCGCAAGAGAAATGGCGACATCAATACCACCTCGAATTTCTCCGACCTTGTAGCCCTGCTGACCATGGCATTTCAGGCAGCCTGGCTCGACGCCAAACGGCCGCATCGTGCGCAGGTGGGCAACGCCATCGATGTCACTGATCTCTGAAACCTCTTTTGCTCCCTGCTCCAGGCGCAGCAACGCACCGCGTTCCCACGCGTCCGGCGCATTGCCTGGATTGAGGGGTTTGAGGCTGGTGATGCGTCCTTTTTCACCGAGCGGACCGGAGAATCGGCTCTGCATTTCCCGCAGCATATAGGCAGGATTCATCAGGGTGAGATGCTTGCCGTTGGTGGTGGTGACGTCGCGGTCAGGCATGAAGGAAAGGTAGGGATTGGGCGGTGTCACCTCACTTGGGGGGACATACACCCCGCCATGCGCAGTTGCCCAATTGCGAAAGGCAATGTCCTTGTCGATGTAGGCATTCGCCTCGTACTGGGCGAGTTTCAGGCTTTCCTGGCTGATGCCATACATGCCCCATCCCAGGGAGCCGCCCACGATGGCGCTCCATGCCAACGTGGCCGCCAGGACATTGCGCCGAATGGCGGGAGCGTCATGCAACATGGTTGCATTCCTTGGTGCCGCACGGCAGTGTCACAACGAAGGTGCTGCCTTTGCCTGGTTCGCTTTGCACGGCGACGCTACCGCCATTGGCCTCGGTCAAATTCTTCACCACCACCAGCCCCAGGCCGATGCCACGTGCCTTGGTGGTGAACAGTGGCTGGAACAACTTGGACAGTACTTCTGGTGCGATACCGGTACCCGTGTCACGCAGGCCAATGGTGACGGTGCCGCTCGGAAGGTCTTTAGCCGCACGAATTTCCAGCGTGCCGCCGTCCGGCATGGCTTCCACGCCGTTGCTGATCAGGTTGCGCAGCACCTGCTGGACCTGCAGCGGATCAACCCGCAGCGGCGGCAGGGACTCGGGAATGTCCAGCTTGATAGTGACGGCTGGGGGCATGCTGAATTTACGCAAAGTCTGATCAATCAGTTCCCTGACGCCGACCGTTTCCGGGTGGGGTGGCTTGGTACGCACGGAATCCAGCAGATCGGAGACGATGCGCTCGGACCCTGCGATCTCGCTCTTGATGATGTCCAAGTATTCCTTGGTGGTCTCATCTGCATCGGCCAACACGGTTTGCAAAAAAAACACCGCATTACTCATCACGCTCAGCGGATTGCGTAGCTCGTGCCCGACGCTGCCAGCCACCTGCCCCAGCACCGCCAGCTTTTCTTGGCGTACCAATTCCTCCTGTGTTGCCAGCAATTGTTGCGTGCGTTCCTTGACTTTGCGGTCCAGATCCTCATTGAGCTGCTCCAGACGCTGATTGGCCTGTTGCAGTTCACGGGTGCGTGCTTGTACCTTTTCCTCCAGTTGCGCATTCAGGCGTTGCAGACGCTCTTTTTGCTCTACCTTGACGGTGTCGTAACGCTCAAAGATAAAAAACAAGGCGATCAAGTAGACACTCATGGTCAGCATGTCGATGTGGGAGTAAGCGGTAGCAATGGATGAAAACAGGGACACCGAGACAATGAACAGCAGGATCGAGAACAGGCAGACAAGACCCGCCCTGCGACCTTTCAAAAAAACCGCGGAAGCTGTCAGCAAAAGAAAGAGGGATGACCGTGTGGTGTTGTGCGGGGCCAATAAATAGATGGCAAAAAAGAGGATGGCAGCCAGCGTCAAGGCAATAAAAGCGATGCGCTCTACGGCTTCCCTGTGGTTTCGCAGGTAAAGAAGTAACGCCAGGGAAAGCCCGGCAAAACCGAAATCAATCAGCCCCATCAAGGCGCTTTCCTGCCAACGAACAAACCCCATGCCAAAGGCGACGACCCCGGCAAAGGAAAAGACGTTATTCAGAAAGACGACCTTGTGTTTGATGTCCTGCTCCTCTTCGGTGGCAAAAGGAACAACCGGCAACATCGCATTCAGGAAATTTTTCATGGCAGCGACACCAGGCGATGGACGGGGCGAATCAACTGAAGAGTGCGGTTTGGGTCGAAACGCTGCCGACGCTTGGTCTGGCGCAGGATGGTTCGGATATACACATCGATCTCCCTGGAGGATGAGCCACGTTGCAGCGCCGCCAGGACTTGCAGAATTTGGCAGACTGCACCCTATGGAGAATACGCCCCGATCGCCAGCGATGCAATGTGCCTGTGAATTCGTGGCAACGCCGGGCCCCGGTATCAGTGGGCGGCGGCAGCTGTTGATGCAAACAATGTGAAAATTTGCCTCTATCCCGCGTATATACTTGATAATAAGCTATCAAAAACATAGTAAATGGCAGTCATGGACCTGTTTGACGACCTGCCCCTTTTACCCGAGGACGTGTCCGTGCCGATCGCCCCGGGCGCGGTGCTGCTGCGTGGTTTTGCCCGCGCGCGGGAGGTGGCGCTGTGGCAGGCGGCGCAAGCGGTGATGGCCCAGGCGCCCTTGCGCCACATGCAAACGCCGGGCAGCCACACCATGTCGGTGGCCATGACCAATTGCGGCGCGCTGGGCTGGGTGTCGGACCCGCAGGGCTACCGCTACAGCACGCATGACCCGTTGTCTGGCCAGCCCTGGCCTGCCATGCCGGAGTGTTT
>NZ_JAQTWM010000014.1:0-21815 GCF_028689305.1 Rhodoferax sp.
CGGCCTCATTGCGGTAGAGGCTGGCGTTGTAGAGCACTTCGGTGATGGTGCCAGAAACATGGCGGATGGCCAGCGGGTAGTCCTTGACGCTGCCTTCGGAAAACACCTTCTGGTAACCCCGGCTGGCCTCGCTTGGGTCGGTGAAATAGCTGGAAAAGTCACTGCCAATGAGTTCTTCACGCAGATGGCCGGTGACGGCTTCGGTCGCACGGTTGACGTCGGTGATCTTGCCCTCGGTGCTGATCGTCACCAGTGGGTCAAGGCTGGCTTCGATCAGGCTGCGGGCATACAGGGAGGCACGGCGCAGGGCGCTTTCTGCCTTCTTGTGATCGGTGATGTCGCGGGCCACTTTGGAGATGCCGATGACTTTGCCGTTGTTGTCATGAATGGGGGAGAACGTCACCGAGATATCGATCAGCTTGCCGGACTTGTGGACACGAACCGTTTCCAGGTGTTGCACCGTCTTGCCTGCGGCGATGTGTTTGAGGATGAAGTTTTCCTCATCGATGCGGTCAACCGGGAACAGCCGGTTCATGTGGCTGCCAATCATCTCCTCGGCGCTGTAGCCAAAGAGGGCTTCAGCGCCGTGATTCCAGCTGGTGATGATGCCGTCGAGGGACTTGCCGATGACGGCGTCGTTGGACGACTGCACGATGGCCTCGAACTCTTTGGTCATGAGTTCGAGTTTCTTGCGCTCGGTTTCGTCCCGGTTGCAGACACGTCGTCCCAGGTACTGGCCCGATTTGCCATAAACCGCCTGGCAGCCATGGGTGATCCAGCGGATGCCACCGTCGCGGCGGATGATCCGGAAAGAGATCTCGGCCAGGTCGGATGGCGATACATGGCTGTGCGCTTCCAGGACATGCCGGTCATCAGGGTGGACGATCTGGTGAATCAGCGCCGGGTTGTTGATGAACTCCTGCGGCGCATAGCCGGTCACGCGCTGGCAGGCTGGCGACATGTACCGGATGTCATGTTCGGCACCCTCCCAGTATTCCCAGTCATAGGTGTGGTCGGCAATGATGCGCAGGTTCTCTTCGCTATGGCGCAGCGCCTTGTTGGCGCGTCGCTGGCGCCAACTGAAACTGATGACGACCACACAGAAAATGAGGGTGCCCAGGCTGTATTGCCAGACATGACGCTGCCACTCGGCCAGATAGTCGTCTTCGGCGATGGCCGACAGCACGTATAGCGGCAACTGGCCCACTTTGCGGTAGCTGTAAATCCGCTTGACGCCATCCAGGGGTGACCTGGCAATGAACGACGATTGGCTGGCCTCCTTTTCAACCGGGGTCCCGGCATCCAGGTCGATTTTTTTGCCCAGATCCTTGCCACCCGCAGGATACCGTGCCAGAAGATGCCAGCTCTCGTCGTACAGCGCGACCAGTCCATGGCTGTTCAGATCCAGTGTCTGGTAAAACTGCTGGAAATACTCAGGCTTCAGCACGACGTTGATGATGCCGGCAAAACGACCGTCTTCAAAATTGAGTCGCCTGGTCAGAACCAAGGTCCATTTCCCGGTGGTGCGCGAGCGCAGCGCCGGCGACATCACCAGCCCGGCCAAGGGGTCATCTCGTTGGCGCGTGAAATGGTAGCGGTCAATGATGTTGATAGAAGGCAGGGGATCAATGGAGCTATAGATATGGTCACCCGTGACATTGCTGATATGGATGACCTCGGCTTCAGGGACATGTTCAAGCAGTGATTTCAGAAGTTGATGCCATTCCTTACGCCTGGAAGGGATGGCACCAGGGGGCAGACGCATGTCTTCGGGATGCACACTTTTTTGGACCTCGCGCAGCAGCAGGTCCACCTTGTCGACAGTGGCCGACGCATGCCCCTCCAGCAGGCGAGTGAGGGTTTTGACCTCGGTATGGGCATAGTGAATGCTGTTGCGGTACTCGTTGATGAGCCCGAACACCACCAGGAGGATCACCCCCAACAACCCGACGCCTGTGAACAGGGTCAGACCCGAGATGGGGAGGTAGGTCGCTTTTGTCTGGTCCAACGTTGATCTCCGCAGCTTTCATCACACGCTTGGGCCACCTTGATCGCGGTGCATGTGCTGTCACAGGGACAGGGGCAGTCACACGGTGCTTTTTGCGGATTTTGAACTGAATTTCAATGGTTTGCCAGTCTTGCTGGTATTGGACATACTTGGCGGCCCCATGTGACAGCGGATGTCGGGCAGCAGCCTGGCGCAGGGCCCACACCGTGCTTGCCGATTGAAACCTGAATAGCTATGTTATTTATAGCTTATAAGGCAATAAATACGTGGGCTGTAGCCCAAAAAAGCCTGTTAAATCAGGCCGATCCGACGCCTGGCGCGAAACGCCAGCATGTGGGTGGCCAGCCAGGTGCTGACGGCCGCGCAGGCATAACCCGCCGCCACGTCCGAGGGAAAGTGCGCCCCCACGCTGATGCGGGACACCCCGACCCACAAGGCAAAAACCAGCAGCAGCACCCGCAGCCCCATCCGGCAGTACGGCCAGAAAACCAGCGCCACCAGCATGGCAAAGGCCGCATGCCCGCTGGGAAAACTCAGCGCCGACTCAGGCGTCACCAGAACATGTACCGCTCCTGCCGGCAGCGCAACAGCGGGCCGGGGCAGGTGCAGCCCCAACTTCAACGTGGTCACCACCAGTGCCGTCACCGCACAGCTTGCCAGCAATGACGTCAACCACTGAACCAGCATCTCCCGTCTGGGCCGCCATGCCAGGCCAGTTGCACCAGGAGCCAGCGGTGGCAGCGCCAACAGCCACAGTGCCACGCCAATCAGCCAGGGCAGATGGCGAAAGTCACCCAGGTGGGTGCCCAGGACCATGACGGCGTCCAGCCACGGTGAGCGCAGGCCGTTGATCAGCAAAAAGAGCGGCTGGTTGAGTCCAAACAGGTCGTACAGGGTGGAGAGCTGCATGGGGAGACCTCAAGCAACTTCAAGCCAGCGCGGCCAGCAGTTCGGTCTCGATCTGGATCTGGTCGCGGTTGTGTTGCAGCGCGGCACCCTGGATCAGGAAGGTGTCTTCCACCCGTTCGCCCAGGGTGGCAATCTTGGCCAGCTGCAGGTTGATCTTGTGGCGCGCCAGCACCAGGGCCACGCTGTAGAGCAGGCCCACGCGGTCGCTGGCCGAGATGTTGAGCAGCCAGCACTGGGCCTTGTCGTCGGGCTTGAGGCTGACGCGCGGTGTGATCGGAAAACTCTTGACGCGCCGCGACACCCGGCCCCGGCTCGGCGCGGTCAGCGGTGCGGCGGTGGCAATCACCCGGCTCAGCTCGGTCTCGATCATGCTGATGAGTTCGCGGTAGTGATCGGTCAGGTGGGTGGCCACCACCTGGAAGGTGTCCAGCGCGTACCCGTTTTGGGTGGTGTGGATGCGGGCGTCCAGAATGCTGAAGCCGCTGTGGTCAAAGTAGCCGCAGATCCGGGCAAACAGGTCTTCCTGGTCGGGGGTGTAGACCAGCACCTGCAGGCCTTCACCCACCGGCGAGAGCCGGGCGCGCACGATCGGCTCCCGGGCGCCCAGATGGCGCGACAGCTTGCGCGTGTGCCAGGCGATCTCGACTGCGTCGTGGCGCATGAAATACCCCACGTCCAGCGTGGCCCACAGCGCCTTGTGTGACTCAAACGGCTGGGCGTGCAGGGCCAGCTCGATCAGCGCGTCGCGCTGGCGTTCCTGCACCTCGGCGTGCACGTCGGGGGCGTGGCCGCCCAGCGCGCGCGAGGTGGCGCGGTACAGGTCTTCGAGCAGCTTGCCTTTCCAGGCGTTCCAGACCTTGGGGCTGGTGCCGCGGATGTCGGCCACAGTGAACAGGTACAGCGCGGTCAAGGCCCGCTCGTTGCCCACCCGCTTGGCAAAAGCGGCCACCACATCGGGGTCGCTGAGGTCTTCTTTTTGCGCCACGCGGCTCATGGTCAGGTGCTCACGCACCAGAAACTCGATCAGGCTGGCGTCTTCCGCGGGGATGGCGTGCTGCTTGCAAAAGCGCCGCACCTCCTGAGCCCCCAGGGTGGAATGGTCGCCGCCGCGGCCCTTGGCGATGTCATGAAACAGCGCCGCCGTGCTCAGAATCCAGGGTTTGTCCCAGCCGCTGGCCAGTTGTGAGCAAAAAGGGTATTCGTGGGCGTGTTCGACGATGAAAAAACGCCGCACATTGCGCAGCACCATCAGGATGTGCTGGTCCACCGTGTAAACGTGAAACAGGTCGTGCTGCATTTGCCCGACGATGCGGCGAAACGCCCACAGGTAGCGCCCCAGCACCGAGGTCTGGTTCATCAGGCGCATGGCGTGGGTGATGCCGCTGCGCTGCATCATGATCTGGCGGAAGGTGTCGCGGTTGACCGGGTCGCGGCGAAAGGCACCGTTCATCAGGTTGCGGGCGTTGTAGAGCGCCCGCAGGGTGCGTGCCGACAGGCCCTTGAGCCCGACATGGGTCTGGAACACCAGAAAGGTTTCCAGAATGGCGTGGGGCTGGCGCTGGTAGAGGTCGTCGCTGGCCACTTCCACCATGCCGGCCTTGTCAAAAAAGTGGCCGTTCAGGGGCCGCAGCGGCAGGGCGCTGTCCGCCGCCGGGCTCAGGCGCTCTTCGATGTTGAGCATCAGGATCAGGTTGAGCTGGCTGACCGCCTTGGCTGCCCAGTAATAGTGGCGCATCAGCGCCTCGCTGGGGCGCACAAAAGCGCGCTGGTCGGCGCTGGGGTCGGGGGCCGCGTAGCCAAAGGACTGGGCCACGCTGGTTTGCAGGTCAAACACCAGCCGGTCTTCGCGCCTGGCGCTGAGCAGGTGCAGGCGGGCACGGATCAGGCGCAGCAGGGCTTCGTTGTGTTTGATCTGCTTGACCTCAAACGCCGTCGCCAGCCCGGCCCGGGCCAGGGCGTTCCAGTCGCCGCCAAAACCGGCGGCCTTGGCCACCCACAAAATCACCTGCAGGTCGCGCAGGCCGCCAGGCGACTCCTTGCAGTTGGGCTCCAGCGCGTACGGGGTGTCTTCAAACTTGCTGTGGCGCTGCTGCATCTCCAGCGACTTGGCGACAAAAAACGCGTGGGCGTCCATGGCCGCAAAAAAAGCCGTTTGGAAGGTGCTGAACAGCGGCTGGTTGCCGGTGATCAGGCGTGCCTCCAGCAGCGCGGTCTGCACCGTCACGTCCTTGGCCGACTCGCTCAGGCATTCACTGATGGTGCGCACGCTGGAGCCAATCTCCAGTCCGGCGTCCCAGCAGCTGCCAATAAAACTTTCGATGCGTGTTTTGAGTTCCGGGTCGGTCTCGGGGGACAGCTGGTCTGGCAGCAGCACCAGCACATCCACGTCCGAATACGGAAACAGCTCCTGGCGGCCAAACCCGCCGACGGCCAGCAAGGCCATGGGATGGCCCAGGCCAGCCTGCTGCCACAGCTGCCGCAGGGTGGCATCGGCCAGCCGGGACAGGCCGCGCAAAGCGGCGTTGACACCGCGGGTGGAAGCGCCGCTGCCGGCCAGCGCTGCCAGCAGGGTGGCCTTGTCAGCGCGGTAACGTGCGCGCAGCGAGAGCGGTTGAGTCATGGCCGGGTCAGCGACGGCTGCCAAAAGACTGGGTGGGTGTTATGCCGCGGCGGTGACAAACGCCGGGACCGCCGGGCTGTTGGCCGACTGGGTCAGCACCTCGTAGCCGGTCGGGGTGACCAGCACGGTGTGTTCCCACTGGGCGCTGAGGGAATGGTCCTTGGTGACGATGGTCCAGCCGTCGCCCAGTTCCTTGATCTCCTTGCGTCCGGCGTTGAGCATGGGCTCGATGGTGATGGTCATGCCGGCCTTGAGCTGGTCCAGCGTGCCGGGTTTGCCGTAATGCAGCACCTGCGGCTCCTCGTGGAAATGCCGGCCAATGCCGTGGCCGCAAAACTCGCGCACCACACTCAGGCCGTGGCCTTCGGCAAAGGTCTGGATGGCGTGGCCGATGTCACCCAGGTAGGCGCCGTCTTTCACCTGCATGATGCCCCGCCACATGGCTTCATAAGTCAGGTGGCACAGGCGCCGCGCGGCCACCGACACCTCACCCACCATGTACATGCGACTGGAGTCGCCGTGCCAGCCGTCCTTGATGACGGTGACGTCGATGTTGACGATGTCGCCTTTTTTCAGCGGCTTGTCATTGGGAATACCGTGGCAGACCTGGTGGTTGATCGAGGTGCAGATCGACTTGGGGTAGGGATGGTGGCCCCCCGGGGCGTAGTTCAGCGGGGCCGAGATGGCGCCCAGTACCTTGGCGGTGTGTTCCTCGGCCAGGCGGTCGAGTTCGTTGGTGGTGACGCCAGGCTTGACGAAGGGGGTCAGGTAATCCAGCAGTTCGGCAGCCAGGCGACCCGCCAGACGCATGCCGGCAATACCTTCGGAGTCTTTGTAGGTGATAGTCATGGGGCCGGATTATCCCATCGGCTTTTGGGCCGCTGGTAAAATCAAGCCCCCCGCCGCCACGGCCCAGTCAGCGCCCGGTGGCGGGTTCGTTCCAACCCAGTCAGTCCTCCATTCAGGCCCCACCGTGACCCTGCACATTTCCCAATTCGAGGGCGGCAGCGCTCTCAGCGCGTTTCGAGTTCAACAGCTTTTGCCCAGCCTGCAAGCGGTGCACGACAAAATCAGCGGCATTGCCGCGCGGTATGTGCATCTGGTGGCCACAAGCACCGAGCCCACGCCGGCGCAGCAAGACCAGCTGGCGGCCTTGCTGACCTATGGCGACCC
Organism: Rhodoferax sp.; assembly: GCF_028689305.1. Classification (GTDB taxonomy): domain Bacteria; phylum Pseudomonadota; class Gammaproteobacteria; order Burkholderiales; family Burkholderiaceae_C; genus Rhodoferax. The sequence goes on from NZ_JAQTWM010000014.1 coordinate 6,711, forward strand.
CTACACCGGCCCGCTGGATGGGGCGCTGATCGTGGTCACGCCACGCCTGGGCACGGTGTCGCCCTGGGCCTCCAAAGCCACCGACATCGCCCACAACTGCGGCCTCAGGCTGCAGCGGGTGGAGCGGGTGGTGGAATACCGCCTCACGCTCAAGTCCGGCCTGCTGTCCAGCCCCACGCTGAACGCCGAGCAATTGGCGCAGGTGGCCGAGCTGCTGCATGACCGCATGACCGAGAGCGCGTTGCTCGACCGTGCCCAGGCACTGAAGCTGTTCACCGAGTTGCCGGCTGCGCCGATGGCGCATGTGGACGTGCTGGGTGGCGGCAAGGCAGCGCTGATGGCGGCCAACACCGAGTTCGGCCTGGCGCTGGCCGCTGATGAAATCGACTACCTGGTCAACGCCTTCACCCAGCTGCAGCGCAACCCGACCGATGTTGAGTTGATGATGTTCGCCCAGGCCAACAGCGAACACTGCCGCCACAAGATTTTCAACGCCCAGTTCACCATCGATGGCGTGACGCAGGACCAAAGCCTGTTTGGCATGATCCGCCACACCCACCAGACCAACCCGCAACACATGCTGGTGGCGTATTCGGACAACGCTTCGGTGATGGCTGGTGCCCAGGTGGAGCGTTTTGTGGCCAAATCAGCCGCTAGCCCGGATAAAGTCTGCGCAGCTAGCTATGAAAAAAGTAGCGCTACGCAACACATCCTGATGAAGGTGGAAACCCACAACCACCCGACCGCGATCTCGCCCTTCCCGGGCGCCTCCACCGGCGCAGGCGGTGAAATCCGCGACGAAGGGGCCACCGGGCGCGGCTCCAAACCCAAGGCGGGTCTGACCGGTTTTACCGTGTCCAGGCTGCATTGGGACCAGGGCGCCCACAGCCATGGCCGCAGTGGTTACGGCAAGCCCGAGCACATTGCCAGCCCCTTGCAGATCATGATCGAAGGCCCGCTGGGCGGTGCCGCATTCAACAACGAATTTGGTCGGCCCAACCTGCTGGGCTATTTCCGCGAATACGAACAAAGCCTGAACTACACCACCCCTGATGCCGCCGGGCAGCCCGTGGCCCAGACCGAGCAGCGCGGGTACCACAAGCCCATCATGATCGCCGGTGGCCTGGGCGTGATTGACGAGAGCCAGACCAAAAAAATCGAATTCCCCGCGGGCAGCCTGCTGATCCAGCTCGGTGGTCCGGGCATGCGCATCGGCATGGGCGGCAGCGCCGCCAGCTCCATGAGCACCGGGGCCAATGCCGCGCACCTGGACTTTGACTCGGTGCAGCGCGGCAACCCCGAAATCCAGCGCCGCGCGCAGGAAGTCATCAACCAATGCTGGCTGCAAGGCGCGGCCAACCCGATCCTGGCGATCCACGACGTGGGTGCCGGAGGCCTCTCCAACGCTTTCCCGGAGCTGACCAACGACGCCCAACGCGGCGCGCTGTTTGACCTGCGTTCGGTGCCGCTGGAGGAGTCTGGCATGGCCCCGAAAGAAATCTGGTCCAACGAAAGCCAGGAGCGTTATGTGCTGGCCATCGGCCCGGATGCCTTGCCGCAGTTCCAGGCGCTGTGTGAGCGCGAACGCTGCCCGTTTGCGGTCGTTGGTGTCGCCACCGAAGCACGCCAGCTGGTGGTGGGCGAGGTCGATCTGGCCCAGCAAGCTGCGGTGCAAAGCGAAGCGGATTTGCCGGTCAACATGCCGATGAATGTGCTGCTGGGCAAACCGCCCAAAATGCACCGCGATGTCCAAACCGTGGTGCGCAGCTTTGCACCGGTCAACCTGACTGGTGTGCCGCTGCAGCAAGCCGCCATCGACGTGCTGGCGCACCCCACCGTGGCCTCCAAACGGTTCCTGGTCACCATCGGTGACCGCACCGTCGGCGGTCTGAGCCACCGCGACCAGATGGTCGGCCCCTGGCAGGTACCAGTGGCCGACTGCGCCGTCACGCTGGCCGATTTCAAGGGCTTTGCCGGTGAAGCCATGGCGATGGGGGAACGCACCCCGCTGGCCACCGTCAACGCCCCCGCCTCAGGCCGTATGGCCGTGGCAGAAAGCATCACCAACTTGCTGGCTGCCCCGATCGAGCTGGACCGTGTCAAGCTCTCAGCCAACTGGATGGCCGCGTGCGGCGAGCCCGGTGAAGATGCCGCGCTGTATGCCACCGTGAAAGCCGTTGGGCTGGAACTGTGCCCCGCTTTAGGCATCAGCATCCCGGTCGGCAAGGATTCGTTGTCCATGCGCACCCAGTGGCAAGCCGAGGGCGAGGCGAAAAAAGTCACCTCGCCAGTGTCGCTGATCATCACCGCCTTTGCCACACTGGCCGACGTGCGCGGCACGTTGACGCCGCAATTGAACGCGCTTGAGGACACCTCGCTGGTGCTGATCGACCTGGGCCGCGGCCAAAACCGCATGGGCGGCAGCATCCTGGCGCAAGCGCTGGGGCAAATGGGCGATGCCGTGCCTGATCTGGACCACCCGCAAGACCTGGTCAATCTGGTCAATGTCGTCAACGCCTTGCGCGCCAAGGGCCATCTGCTGGCCTACCACGACCGCAGCGACGGCGGCTTGTTTGCCGCTGCCTGCGAAATGGCCTTTGCCGGCCATGTGGGCGTGGCGCTGAATGTGGACATGCTGGTCACCGAGGGCGACGGCATTTCTGACAGCCGCATGGACTGTGGCGATGCCAAGAACTGGGCCGGCCAGATCAGTGGCCGCCGCGATGAACTCACGCTCAAAGCCCTGTTCAACGAAGAGCTGGGCGCCTTGTTGCAAGTGCGCACCGCCGACCGCGATGCGGTCATGCAGCTGCTGCGCGAGCACGGTTTGAGCCAGCACAGCCACGTGGTCGGCAAAACCCGCCCGGCAGATTCGACCATCACCGCCGGTGTCGGCGAAGTGCAGGTCTGGCGTGATGCCAAGACGATTTTCAGCGCCAGCTTGTCCGACCTGCACCAGGTGTGGGATGCCACCAGCTGGAAGATCTGCCAACAGCGCGACAACCCGGCTTGTGCCGATGCCGAACACGTGTCCGCTGGCGAGCCGTCTGACCCGGGTTTGCATGTTTATATGCCAAATCAGCCTCTAGCCCAGGTGGAATGTGCCCAATCAGCTATTGATTCAATAGCATCTCCTGTGCTCATGTTGTCACATCCCAAGGTGGCCGTGCTGCGTGAGCAGGGCGTGAATTCGCATGTGGAGATGGCCTACGCCTTCACCGAGGCAGGCTTCGAGGCCTTTGACGTGCACATGACCGACCTGCAGACAGGCCGCGCCAACCTGGCCGACTTCAAGGGTGTGGTCGCCTGCGGCGGCTTCAGCTATGGCGATACCTTGGGCGCCGGCATTGGCTGGGCACGCTCCATCACTTTTAACCCCGTGCTGGCGGATCAGTTCAAAGCCTTCTTTGGCCGTGCCGACACCTTCGGCCTGGGTGTCTGCAACGGCTGCCAGATGTTTGCCGAGCTGGCCGACATCATCCCCGGCGCACAGGACTGGCCGCGCTTCACCACCAACCAGAGCGAGCGCTTTGAAGCGCGCCTGAGCATGGTGGAAGTGCTGGAATCGCCCAGCCTGTTCTTCGCCGGCATGGCCGGCAGCCGCCTGCCGATTGCCGTGGCGCACGGTGAGGGTTACGCCAACTTCAAGTACCGCGGCAACGCCGACCGGGCCATCGCCGCGATGCGCTTCACCGACAACCACGGCGCAGCCACCGAAGCCTACCCGTTCAACCCCAACGGCAGCCCCGGCGGCCTGACGGCCGTGACCACGGCAGACGGCCGCTTCACCGCCATGATGCCGCACCCCGAGCGTGTGTTCCGCAACGTGCAGATGAGCTGGACCAACCAGGACGTGTCAGGTTTCAGTCCGTGGATGCAGCTGTGGCGCAATGCGCGCAAGTGGGTGGCGTGAGTCCCGCCGCTGGGGTGGTTTAACCAGCAGTCCTGATCTACCTCAAGTGTCCAAAGGCGAAACCTGCTAAGGTGAAAGCCATGTTCATCCTGCCGGGACCGCCTTGATGCAGCCGCTCGTCCGGGCGACTGTGGGGGGGCAGGGTGGTTGCGCTGACACGGTTGCCCGGCACGGCAGCTCAGGCTGAGACGGATGTGGCTTAGGGAGTCATGCCCTTGCCAAAGAAGAGGAGAAGCCGTTGATGGTGGATACATGGAGCCAGCAGGTGCTGTTGTACGGTGTTGCGCTTTTGGTGGTGTTGGCCGTCGGCGTGGGCTATCTGTTTTACCGGCGGCAGGTGGAACGCCGTCTGGCCACGCAAGCCATCACGCAGTCGCGCGATCTGCTGATGGCCATCATCGATACGGCGCCCATGCGGGTGTTCTGGAAGGACCGCAATCTGCATTATCTGGGCTGCAACACGGCGTTTGCGCGTGATGCGGGGTTGGCATCACCCCAGGAGGTGATTGGCAAGGACGACTACCAGATGGGCTGGGCCGAGCAGGCAGAGGCCTACCGTGCCGATGATCTTGCTGTCATGGCTTCGGGCCTGCCCAGGCTGTTTTATGATGAACCACAGACCACGCCAGATGGCCGGACCATCTGGCTGCGCACCTCCAAGGTACCGCTCAAGAACCGGGACCACAACATCATTGGCATCCTGGGCCTGTACGAAGACATCACCGAGCGGGTTCAGTCCGATCAGGCCAAGGCTGAGGCACTGGAGCATCTCCAGAAGATTGCCAGCCGGGTGCCCGGATTGGTGTACCAATACCGGCTGCGCCCTGACGGCAGTTCCTGCCTGCCTTTTGCCAGTGAGGCCATTCGCGACCTTTTTCGTGTTGGTCCAGACGACGTTCGTGATGACGCATCCGCTCTTGTGGCGGCAGTGCATGCGGATGACCGTGAGGCATTTTGGCAGTCGATTCAGACGTCTGCGCGGGAGCTGGCACCCTGGCAGCATGAATTCAGAACCCGGTTTGCCGACGGGACGGTGCGCTGGTTGTTGGGTAACGCTGTGCCCGAACGGGATAACGATGGTTCAACACTCTGGCATGGCTTTGTCACCGACATCACCGAACGGCGCAAGGCCGAAGAGGCGTTGCGCAAGCTGTCGACGGCGGTTGAGCAAAGCCCGGCATCGGTGGTGATCACCAATCTGGATGCCACCATCGAGTATGTGAACCCGCAGTTCAGCCGGGTGTCTGGCTACAGTGCGGCCGAAGCCATTGGCCAGAACCCGCGCATCCTGCAATCGAAACAGACCAGCCCGGACACCTATCGTGACATGTGGGCTACCCTCTCTGGCGGCCAGGCCTGGCATGGGGAGCTGGTCAACAAGCGCAAGAATGGCGAGCTGTATTGGGAGGAAAGCCATATTGCACCGGTGAAGGACACCCAGGGCCAGATCACGCACTATGTGGCCATCAAGACGGATGTGACGCAGCGCACGGCGGCTGAAAATGCGCTGATCCAGAGCGAGGCCAGGATCAAGGGTGTGCTCGAAGGTGCAGCCGATGCCATTTTCATCACCGATCAGCAGGGGGTATTCCAGTATGTCAACGGGCAGGCCGCCACGATGCTGGGCTACAGCCTGGAAGAGCTGATGCGGCTTTCCGAGCGTGACCTGATCCCCGAAGAAGACGTGCCCATGGTGCTGGCGCAACTGCAGCAACTGGTCATGACCGGCGTTTTGCGTTGCGAGCTGCGGCTGCGCAGCAAGGGTGGGGGCATCATTCCAGTGGATTTCAACGGCACCGTGCTGCCCGATGGCAGCGTGTTTGGTTCATGCCGCGATATTTCCGAGCGCAAGAAAACCGAAAAACTGCTGACGGAAAGTGAAGCCCATCTGAAAGCCATCATCGAGAATGAACCGGAGTGCATCAAGGTGGTCAACGCGCAGGGCCAGCTGGTGCAAATGAACCCGGCCGGTTTACAGATGATCGAGGCGGATTCTTTTGCCCAGGTCGAGCGCGCACCGGTGCTGGACGTCATTGCGCCCGAATACCGCGAGGCTTTTGCCGAGATGCATCGGCGTGTGATCGCCGGTGAAACGGTGCAGCTGGAATATGAGGTGATTGGACTCAAGGGTGGGCGGCGTTGGCTGGAAACCCACGCCGTTCCGATGCAGGTGCAGGGTGAAACGGTGCATCTGGCGGTCACCCGTGACATCACTCCGCGCAAAAAGATGGAAGACCAGGTGCGCCAACTTGCCTTCCATGACCCGCTGACCAATCTGCCCAACCGGCGCCTGTTGCTGGACCGGTTGAGCCTGACCATGGCTGCCAGCAAACGCAGCACCTTCTATGCGGCGATGATGTTTCTGGATCTGGACAACTTCAAGCCACTCAACGACATGCATGGGCACGGCGTGGGCGACTTGTTGCTGGTCGAGGTCGCCCGGCGTCTGTCGGCCTGCGTCCGGGAGGTGGACACCGTGGCACGTCTGGGGGGCGACGAGTTTGTGGTGATGCTCAGCGAACTGGCACATGATCGGGAGACCTCCACCCAGCAGGCACTGGTGGTGGCAGAAAAAATCCGCCAGGCCCTGTCGCAAACCTATCGCCTGGTGATCTCACCGGACGGCCAGCAGGTGGTGGAACACCACTGCACCGCCAGTATTGGCCTGGTGGTGTTTATCAACCATGAAGCCAACCGGGATGACCTGCTCAAGCACGCTGACATGGCAATGTACCAGGCCAAGGACGCCGGGCGCAATGCGATCCGGTTGTATGCTGAAGTACCGCCACCCCATTGACCGGGCGTTCGGCGCGCTGGGGTGTGCTGCCAGGGCCGTCGCCTAGGGATGTTCCGTGGCGGCGCGCACGCTTTCATGCCGCACCACATACAGCCCGCTGGCGACGATGATGGCACCGCCCAGCAAGGTGTAGCGGTCGGGCAGGGTGGCCCAGATCAGCCAGTCCACACCCAGCCCCCAGGCCAGCGCCGTGTATTCAAACGGCGCCACGGCCGAAGCCTGGCCATGGCGGAAGGCTTCGGTGATGGCCAGCTGACCGCCAAAACCGGCGATGGCCAGCGCCCCCAGCAGCCAGAAATCGTCCTGGCGCAGACTTACCCATTGCGGCGCGGCCAATGCGCTGGCGCCGATGGCCACCATCACCATGATCCACAACATCAGGCTCTCACGTGAGTCGGTGCGGCTGGACAGGCGGGTGGTCACCGCCGAGACGGCGTAACACACCGCCGCACCCAGCACCGCCAGCCCGGACCAGCTGACAAAACCATCCACCCCGGGGCGCAGTGCCACCACCACACCCACCATGCCGCCGGCCACGGCCCACCAATGGGCACGCGGCACCCGCTCCCCCAGCACCGGCGCCGACAGCAGGGTGATCAGCAGTGGTGCCACAAAAAACAGGGTATAGGCGTTGGCCAGGGGCAGTTGTTGCAGGCCGCGTGTGAACAGGGTCAGCATGCAGATCACCAGCGCACCACGCAGCCAGTGCAGCCGCCAGCGGATGTGCCACAAGGTGTGCCAGCCGCCGCGCCAGTGAATCCACAGCCCGACCAGCGGCAAGGCCACCCAGCCGCGCAGTGCTGCCACCTGCAGCGCCGGGTAGCGGCCCGACAACACCTTCAGGATCGTGTCCATGAAGGCGAAAAACCCCACTGCCACCAGCATGGCGGTGATGCTGCGCAGGTTACCGTGGTGTGGGGTGTTTGAGGCAGGTGTCATGGGAAGGACCAGTTCTCAATGACCAAATTCCTGCCGGGGCCGGGTTTTGTGGAAGGTGATCGGCACGCCGTTGGCGGCGGCCAGCAGTTCCTGGCGCGACTGCTTGGCCACGGCAGGTTTCATCTTGCCCATGACGTGCATCTCGCAGGGTTTGCAGTCAAAACGCAGCGTGAGTTTCTCTTTGCCGTTGACCAGCTGCAGCGGTTCGGCTTTGACCTGACCCTGCACGCCGGTGATGCCTTTGGCCTGCTTGGGGCACAGGCTCAAGGAAAAACGCACGCAGTGTTTGGTGATCATCAGGCTGACTTCACCCAGCTCTTGCACCGCCTCATAAGCCGGGGCCACCACCTTGACGCCGTGGCGGGCATAAAAGTCGTGCGCCTTCTGGTTATACACATTGGCCAGGTAGCTCAGGGTGTCGTCAGGGTAGGGCACGGGTGGCTCCACCGGCACGGCACGCGGCAGGCGGGTGAAGGCTCGGGCGCGGGCGGCTTCCAGCGCTTCAACCGCATCGCGGCGCAACGTGTTGAGTAAGGAGCTGGGCAAAACGATGGCATCCAATGGGCCTGTAGCCCAGGTAATATCTGGGCTTGCAGCTATGAATATCGTAGTGCCAAGGCGGCAGAGCTGGGTGCGGGCCTGCTCGGCAGCAGCCGCGGCATCCTTGGCTGGTTGGCGGTTGGCGGCGGGGAAGGGCTGCTGCACCGCGGCGCTGTGGCCGTCTTCGTCGGTCAGCGTGAGTTGCACCGCATTGGCCAGAACGTTGAGCGCGGCCCAGACCTTGATGCGCCGGTCACTCGATTTTTTTTCCAGCTGTCGCAGCCAGTTCACATCGCGGTTGCGGTTGACCTCGACGCCTGCGCGCAGGTCTTTGAGCGTGTCCATCGCGTCCTTGGGAAACACGCGCCAGCGGGCTTTTTTGGCGCTGATGAGTTCAGCGCGGTTGATGGCCAAGCCGACCAGTTCCTTTTGCAAGTCGTAGTAACACAGGCCGTCGCCGTTGTGCAGCTCGGTATAGCGGCTGGTAAGTTCCAGCTCGACCCAATTCGGGCCGGTTTGCAGCACGTGGCCGATGGCTTGTCCGGGGTTTTTGGGCGTGTCAAACGCGCCAATCGAGTCCTGGCGGCCATTGACAAAGTAGTCGGTGAACTCGCGGTTGAAGTTCTGGTTGGGGTCGGGCGTGAAGGTGAAGTTGGTGGTGCCGCTGCTGGCGCGCGCCAGCGGGTTGTCAGAGTGCTGGCGCTCGTCGATCAGCTCGTCGAGCAGCTGGCAGTAATGGGCGGTGATGTTCTTCACATAGGCCATGTCCTTGTAGCGGCCTTCGATCTTGAAGCTGCGCACGCCCGCATCCACCAGCGCGGCAAGGTTGGCGCTCTGGTTGTTGTCTTTCATGGACAGCACATGTTTGTCGTGCGCCACAAAGCGACCCTTGTCGTCGATCACCTGGTAGGGCAGGCGGCAGGCCTGGCTGCATTCACCCCGGTTGGCGCTGCGCCCGGTATGCGCGGCACTGATGTAACACTGGCCGCTGTAGGCCACACACAGTGCGCCGTGGACAAAAAATTCGATGGCGCTTTTGGCCGGGTCGGTGGCGGCGCGGATGGCAGCGATCTGCTCCAGCGTGAGCTCACGCGCCAGCACCAGCTGGCTCAGGCCCACGTCCTGCAAAAAACGCGCTTTCTCAGGGGTGCGGATGTCGCACTGGGTGCTGGCGTGTAACTGGATCGGCGGCAGGTCCAGCGCCAGCAGGCCCATGTCCTGGATGATGAGCGCATCCACCCCTGCGTCATAAAGTTGTCCGACCAGCCGGCGGGCGGGTTCCAACTCGTCGTCACGCAAGATGGTGTTCAGCGTGACAAAAATGCGGCTGTTGAAACGGTGCGCGTGTGCCACCAACCGGGCGATGTCGCTGACGCTGTTGTCGGCGCTGGAGCGGGCGCCGAACGACGGCCCGCCGATGTAGACCGCGTCCGCCCCGTGGTTGACGGCTTCGATGCCAATGGCGGCATCACGTGCCGGGGCTAAGAGTTCAAGTTGGTGAGGCAGCAAAGACATGGGCGGGATTATCCCAGCCAGAGCCTGGCCCCGAAACCTGTACGGGCGTTGCGCCCACCGGGGTGTTCAGCGCCAGTGGCTGGTGTCGCGCTCAAACAATCCGCCGTGGTGCGCACGCTCCTGGGCGCGCTGTGCGCTTTCCACCACCCACTCCGGGGCACCAATGTCTTTGAGACTGTGGGGGCTCAAACCGTCGAGCGCCGTGAGTTCACAGGCGCTACGCCGGGCCTGATGTGATGCCATCCAGCGCTTCCACCATGCACGTGTGGTGGCCACCCAGGTGGGCAGGGCATGGGCGGCGGCCAACGGTGCCGAGGCGGGTGCGACGCAGCAAGCGGTGTTCATGGTGGACTCCGGTGGTTGATTGAACATGTTGGTAAGCATATCCAGCGTTTATGTGTTTGAATATCGATTGTTTTTGGATGAATCGTTCACAAATACTTACCAAGCCATGTCCAGACTGCCTTTAAACACCTTGCCCACCTTTCGTGTGGTGGCCCGCCTGGGCAACTTGCGCGCCGCTGCGCAGGCGCTTCACCTGACCCACAGCGCGGTCAGCCAGCAGATCAAACTGCTGGAAGAGCAGCTGGGGTTTGAACTGTTTGAGCGCCGGGGGCGGCGCATCGTGCTCAATACGGCCGGGGCCACCTTGCAGCGTGCGGTAGAGCCTGCACTGGACCGGCTGGATGAGGGGCTGCGTGCCGCAGAGGCTGCTGCGAAGGGCGAAGCCCAGCGTATCCGGCTGACGCTGCTGCCGTCGTTTGCCCAGCGCTGGCTGTTGCCGCGCATGCCGCGCTGGCGTGAGCGTTATCCTGACATCCACCTTGAACTGCATACCTCACAGCAGGTGGTGGACCTGGTGCGTGAGGGCTTTCACGTCGGGCTGCGCCAGGGCGAAGGGCCGTGGCGCGGACTGGCCGCTGAACAGCTGGTGGACTCGCCGCTGATTGTCCTGGGCTCACCCAGCGCTGCCCGCCGCTTGAAAGCTTGCTGTGTGGAGGAACTGGCCGAAGAGCCTTTGCTGGGCCGACCCGAGCTGTGGGAGCGCTGGTTCGCCTTGGGCGGCTGGCGTGGTGCCGTCAGCCCGGTCGCCACTTTCAACGATGCGGGCTTGCTGTTGCAGGCGGTGGAGCAGGACATTGGCATCGGCCTGGCACGCGAGGTGTTGGCCGCTGATGCCTTGCGCGATGGACGGCTGGTGCGCCTGTCGCCCACCGCACTGCCCGGTGACTCGGCCTATGCACACTACTGGTGTGTGTATCAGCCCGAGCTGGAAAACTGGCCGCCCTTGCAGGCGTTTCGCGCCTGGTTGCGAGAGGAGTTGGCGCTGTCCCTGGAAAGCCTGAAAGAGGGCGGTGCCCACGGCTGACTCTCCACTCGTCAGTACACTTTCCGCATGAAAACCCAACGCTTTGATGCCCTGGATGCCCTGCGCGGCTTGGCCATGGTCTGGATGACGGCCTTTCACTTCTGCTTCGACCTGAACCAGTTTGGCCACATCCAGCAGAATTTTTACGACGATCCGTTCTGGACCGGGCAGCGCACCGTCATCGTCAGCCTGTTTTTGGCTTGCGCGGGCCTGGGTCAGGCCATTGCGGTGGCGCAGGGCCAGAGCTGGCCGCGATTCTGGCGGCGCTGGGTGCAGGTGGCGCTGTGCGCGTTGTTGGTCACCGCGGGTTCCTGGCTGATGTACCCCCGAAGCTTCATCTACTTTGGTGTGCTGCATGGCATGGCGCTGATGCTCATCGTGGCGCGGCTGACGGCGCCGTGGGGGCGCTGGTTATGGTTGCTCGGCGCTCTCGCGATTGCTTCAAAATTCATAGCGGAATATGCAATGAATACCTGGGCTAACCCCGAATTTGCCCATTATTTGAACGCGCCCGGCCTGAACTGGCTGGGCTGGATCAGCCACAAGCCGGTGACGGAGGATTACGTGCCGGTTTTCCCCTGGCTGGGGGTGATGTGGTGGGGCCTGGCTGCAGGCAACTGGCTGGTGCGTCAACCGGGCGGTTTTTTCACCAGGCCGCTGGTGCCGTCACTCAGGCCGTTGGCTTGGCTGGGCCGCTGGAGTCTGAGTTATTACATGCTGCACCAGCCGGTGCTGATCGGTTGCCTGATCGGGTGGCGCTGGCTGATGGCATAAAAAAAAGGCCCTGCAAGGGCCTTTTTTGACAGCGCAGGAAAAGTTACTCGACTTTGGCCTTGGCGCGCAGGTCGTCCTGGTACTTGACCAGTTTTTGCTGCTGCAGCTGTTGCGCCACCTGGGGTTTGACGTCTTCCAGCTTGGGCAGCTGGGCATCACGCACGTCGTCCAGACGGATGACGTGGTAGCCAAACTGGGACTTCACCGGGGTGTCGGTCAATTGGCCTTTCTTGAGTGCGGTCAGGGCTGTGGCAAATTCAGCCACATAGTTACCGGCTGGTGCCCAGTCCAGGTCACCCCCTTTGGCGCCGGAGCCCGGGTCCTTGCTGGACTTCTTGGCGATGTCTTCAAACTTGCCGCCTTTTTTCAGCTGGGCAATGATGGCCTTGGCATCGGCTTCCTTCTCCACCAGGATGTGGCGGGCCCGGTATTCCTTGCCGCTGTTGGCGGCCGCAAAGCGGTCGTATTCGGCCTTGATTTCGTCGTCGGTGACGGCGTGGGTTTTCTGGTAATTGGTGAACAGGTCACGGATCAGGATGGTCTGGCGGGCCAGTTCCATCTGGACCTTGAAGTCTTCGGTGGTGTCCAGGCCCTGCTTCTGGGCTTCCTGGATGAAGATTTCACGGGCGATGACTTCGTCCTTGATCTGCTTTTCGAGTTCCGGCGTGATCTGGCGGCCAGAGCGGGCGACCTGCTGGCTCAGGGCCTCGACGCGGGTCAGGGGCACGGCCTTGCCGTTGACGATGGCCAAATTCTGGGCGTTGGCCAGCGGGGACAAGCCAGCCACCAGGGCAGCCAGCGCAAAACTTGTCACGAATGTCTTCTTCATGCGAATTTCCTGAGTTTCAAAAAAGAAAAAAATGCTTGGGGTTTCAGTTCCGCCTCAGTGGGTGGCGGGTGTTTTGGCCTCAATGGCCAGCGCATGCAGGCCTTGGTCCATGAAATCTTGCAGCGCATCATACACAAGGCGGTGGCGTGCCAGCGGCGGCTTGCCGATAAATTGTGACGAAGTGATGCGTACCCGGAAGTGGGTGCCCCAGCCGGTGCCGTTGGCGCCGGCATGGCCGTGGTGCTGGGAACTTTCGTCAATCACCTCCAGCGCACTGGGTTGCAGCACACTTTGCAGGCGCTGCTGCAGCTGGGCTGCGGTCGGGGCGGGCTGGGTGGTGCTCATGCGGTCGGCGGCTGGGTGTCGTCCGCCTTCAGGTAGCGGGCAATGTAAAAACCCTGGCCAACGATGAAGATCAGCGGGAAGGCATAACCCCAGAGCTTGAAGTTGACCCAGGCTTCGGTGCTGTAGAACGCGGCCACATAACCGTTGATGGCCGCCATGAAGGCACAGTAGCCGACCCAGATCATGTTCAGGCGCATCCACACCGGCTCGGGCAGGCTCAGCTGGCTGCCCAGCAGCAGCTTCAGGAAGTTCTTTTTCATGATCCACACGGCCACGGCCAGGCCGATGGCCATGGCGGCGTACAGCACGGTGGGTTTCCATTTGATGAAGCGGTCATCATGCAGCACCAGCGTCAGCGTGCCAAACGCCAGCACCAGCACCAGCGTGATCTTGTGCATGGCCTGCAATTTGTGATCGATGCCGTAGATCAGCGCCATTTGCAGCACGGTGGCAGCCATCAGCACGGCGGTGCCGATGTAGATGTCATAGACCTTGTAGGCACCAAAAAACAGCAGGATGGGGAAAAAGTCGATCAGGATTTTCATGTGGGGCTGAAGTTTAACGAAGCCGAGTTCATGCAATAACGCAGGCCGGTGGGGGTTGGGCCGTCGTTGAACACATGGCCCAGATGGGCGCCACATTGGGCGCACACGGTTTCCACCCGGGTCATGCCATGGCTGTGGTCGGTGATTTCGGTGATGGCGCCGGGCACCGCCAGCGCAAAACTGGGCCAGCCGCAATGGGCGTCAAACTTGGTGCTGGCGTCGAACAGCTTGTTGCCGCAGCAGACACAGTGGTAGCTGCCATCGGCCCAATGGGCCTCGTATTTGCCGCTGAACGGGCGCTCGGTGGCGGCCTGGCGGGTGACCTGGAAGGCGCCGGGCTCGGCGCCTTTTTCCTTCAGCAGGGCTTGCCATTGGGCGTCGGTTTTCTGGATCGGGTAGTGCATGGGAGGCCTTTCGGGGGTCAGGAACTGCAACTGATTTCAATCTGGCTGGCCCAGTCGGGCGGGAAACCGGCCAGCGCTTCATGTCCGGGGTGCTCGTCAAATGGCTGCGTCAGCAGCGCCAGCAAACGGGCTACCCCCGAGAAGTCCTTGGCCCGGGCCGCTTCAATGGCTTCTTCGCCCAGGTAATTGCGCAGCACGTATTTGGGGTTGACATTGAGCATCAAATTGGCCTCTAGCCCACATTCTATATGCCCATACAGCTCTGAATATCGTAGCATCCAGGCGTCCAGGCCAGGCCGGTCCAGAAACAGGTCGCGCACCGGTCCGGTCTGGCCATCGGCGCGGGCGTGGCTCAGGCGGCGCCAGAAGATGGTGTAGTCAACCCGGTTTTGCGCCAGCAGCGCCAGCAGGTCGCGCACCAGGGTCGCGACGGTGTCGCTGTCTGCCATGGCGCTGGGCAAGCCGAGTTTGGCGCACATCGCCACCTGCCAGGCACGGGTGAAAACCGGCTTGAAGCTGTCCAGCGCCTGCAGCGCCAGCGCCTGATCGCCAATCAGCGGCAGCAGCGCCTGGCCCAGGGCAAACAGGTTCCAGTGGGCGATGTCGGGCTGCTGGTCAAAGGCGTAGCGGCCGTGCTGGTCGGTGTGGTTGCAGATGTGGCCGGGGTCGTAGCTGTCGATGAACTGGAACGGACCATAGTCCAGCGTCAGCCCCAGGATGCTCATGTTGTCGGTGTTCATGACACCGTGGCAAAAACCCACCGCCTGCCAGTGCGCCACCATCTCCGCCGTGCGCCGGGTGACCGCCTGCAGCAGCGCCGCGTAGGCGTTGCCGGATGCGGCACTGGTGTGGCCACAGTCAGGGTAATAACGCTCAATCACGTAGTCGGCCAGGGTTTGGAGTTCGGCCAGCCGGTTTCTGGCGGCAAAGTGTTCGAAGTGGCCAAAACGGATGAAGCTGGGCGCCACCCGCGTCACCACCGCGGCGGTTTCCCAGCGTTCACGCCGTACCGGCGCGTCCGAGCCGGTGACACACAGGGCGCGGGTGGTGGGAATGCCCAGCGCGTGCATGGCCTCACTGCCCAAAAACTCACGGATGCTGCTGCGCAACACGGCACGGCCATCACCCATGCGCG
>NZ_JAQTWM010000014.1:21915-24175 GCF_028689305.1 Rhodoferax sp.
ACCGGCGCGTCCGAGCCGGTGACACACAGGGCGCGGGTGGTGGGAATGCCCAGCGCGTGCATGGCCTCACTGCCCAAAAACTCACGGATGCTGCTGCGCAACACGGCACGGCCATCACCCATGCGCGAATAGGGGGTGAGCCCCGAACCCTTAATCTGCACTTCCTGGCCATTGGTCTCGCCGAGCAGGATGGCGCGGCCGTCGCCCAGCTGGCCGGCCCACTGGCCAAACTGGTGGCCGCTGTAGACGCTGGCCAGCGGCTGGGTGCCCGCCAGGGGCTGGTTGCCCGAGAGGGCCTGCAGCAGGGCGTCCGAGCGCATCCACTGGGCGTCCAGCCCCAGCAGCGTAGCCACCGGCTGGCTGTGCCCGACCCAGTAAGGGGCGGGTAGCGGCTGGGGGGCCAGCCGGGTGAAAAAACGTTCACCGAGCTGGTAGAAGCGGTTGTCCCAGGACAGCGGCGTTTTCACCAGTTCCAGGGAGGCTGAGGGTGCATTCATGGCGGCATTGTCTGGCAGCCCTGACAAACCCAGAGCTCGCATGGATATCAGTGCCGCCCGCGGGGGGGCGGCCGTCTGTCATGCCCGCGACGGGGTGGCGCTTTGGCGCTGCGTTTTCGCAGTACGATGCGCAGCTATTTCAACCACAACGAGGAGCCAGGACATGCTGGGATTGATGCAGAGCCAACAACTGACGATTTCATCGCTGATCGAGTTTGCCGAACGCCACCACGGCGAAGGTGAAATCGTGTCACGCCGGGTTGAAGGCGACATTCACCGCTACACCTACAAACAGGCCGCTCAACGTTCGCGCCAGCTGGCACGGGTGCTGGATGCGCTGCAGCTGCAGCCGGGTGAGCGGGTGGCCTCCATTGCCTGGAATGGCTACCGCCATATGGAGATGTACTTCGGCGTCAGTGGTTCGGGCCGGGTCCTGCACACCATCAACCCACGCATGCACCCCGAACAGATTGCCTGGGTGGTCAACCATGCCCAGGACCAGGTGGTGTGTTTTGACATGACGTTTTTGCCGATTGCCAAGGCCATTCACGGCAAGTGCCCCAGTGTCAAGCACTGGGTGGCGCTGTGTGACGCCGACAAGCTGCCGGCTGATTCGGGTATTCCCAACCTGACCAGTTACGAAGCCCTGCTGGCGGCGCAACCCGACACCTACACCTGGCCCGAACTCGACGAAAACACGGCGTCGAGCATGTGTTACACCAGCGGCACCACCGGCAACCCCAAAGCGGCGCTGTACAGCCACCGCTCCACTGTGCTGCACGCGTATGCCGCTGCGCTGCCGGATGTGATGTGCCTGTCGGCGCGCGACTCGATCCTGCCGGTGGTGCCGATGTTCCACGTCAACGCCTGGGGCATTCCGTATTCGGCAGCACTCACCGGGGCCAAGCTGGTGTTTCCTGGGCCGGGTATGGACGGCAAGTCCATTTACGACCTGATCGAGTTGGAGCAGGTCACCTATGCCGCCGGGGTGCCGACCATCTGGCAGATGCTGCTGGGCCACATGGAGCCCAACGGCCTGCGCTTCTCCAGCCTCAAGCGCACCGTGATTGGCGGCTCGGCCTGCCCGCCAGCGATGATCACCGCTTTCAACGACAAATACGGTGTGGAAGTGCTGCATGCCTGGGGCATGACCGAGATGAGCCCGCTGGGCACGCTGTGCACGCTGAAGAACAAACACCTCACCTTGTCGGAAGAAGACAAGATGAAGGTGCGCCTCAAGCAAGGCCGCGCCATCTACGGCGTTGACATGAAAATCGTCGACGGTGAAGGCCAGGAGCTGCCCTGGGACGGCAAGACCTTTGGTGACCTGCTGGTCAAAGGCCCATGGGTGCTGCGCGAGTACTACAAGGGCGCGGGGGACACCGCGTCGGTCATGCCGCTGGTGGATGGCTGGTTCCCCACCGGCGACGTGGCCACCATCGACCCTGACGGTTACATGCAGATCACCGACCGCAGCAAGGACGTGATCAAGTCCGGCGGCGAGTGGATCAGCTCCATCGACATCGAGAACATCGCCGTGGCGCACCCAGCCATCGCCATGGCAGCGTGTATCGGCATGAAACACCCCAAGTGGGACGAACGCCCGATTGTGGCCGTGGTGAAGAAACCGGGGGCCGAAGTCACCCGCGAGGAGCTGCTCAAGTTCTACGAAGGCAAGACCGCCAAATGGCAGATTCCCGATGACGTGGTGTTCCTGGACAACATCCCGCTCGGTGCCACCGGCAAGATGCAGAAAAGCAAGC
>NZ_JAQTWM010000014.1:24275-35862 GCF_028689305.1 Rhodoferax sp.
GAAGTCACCCGCGAGGAGCTGCTCAAGTTCTACGAAGGCAAGACCGCCAAATGGCAGATTCCCGATGACGTGGTGTTCCTGGACAACATCCCGCTCGGTGCCACCGGCAAGATGCAGAAAAGCAAGCTGCGCGAAGTGTTGGCCGATTACCGGTTGCCGGATTTGCGCTAGCAAGTCTGGTTGTCGCCAGGACGACGCCTCATTGGGGATATCCCTCGGAGTGTCGGGGTGATTTGGCGAGTAACCTGCGGGGCGCTCAGTCAAGCTGTACTGAGCCAACGCCAAAACAATGAGGAGACTTCATGAAATTTGCCATCAAAAGCATCGCTGCCTGCGCCTTGCTCAGCGGAACAACCCTGGTTTGGGCCCAAAGTGGCCAGACGGTCAAGATCGCCTTCATCGACCCGCTCTCAGGGCCGTTTGCCAACGTCGGGCAAAACCAGCTCAAGAGCTGGCAGTTTGTGGCCGAGAAACTCAGCGGTGCCAGGAACCCGGCAGGTGTGAAGTTTGAAGTCACCGGCTTTGACAATAAGGGCTCGCCGCAGGAGAGCCTGAACTCGCTCAAGGCCGCCATTGACCAGGGTTTCCGTTACGTGACTCAGGGCAATGGCTCGGGGGCCGGCATGGCCATTGCCGACGCGGTGGCCAAACACAACGCACGCAACCCTGGCAAGGAGGTGATCTACCTCAACTACGCTGCGGTTGACCCGGCCATGACCAATGAGAAATGTGATTACTGGCACTTCCGCCTGGATGCCGACACCTCGATGAAGATGGAGGCCCTGACCACCTTCATGAAGGACCAGCCCAAGGTCAGCAAGGTGTACCTGCTCAACCAGAATTATTCGCATGGCCAGCAGGTGGCCAAGTATTTCAAGGAAGGGCTGGCGCGCAAACGCCCGGACGTGAAGATTGTGGGTGAAGACCTGCACCCGATCGGTCAGGTGAAGGACTTTTCACCCTATGTGGCCAAGATCAAGCAGTCGGGGGCCGACGCCATCGTCACCGGCAACTGGGGTGCTGACCTGACCCTGTTCGTCAAGGCACTCAACGATGCCGGCCTGAAGCTGCCGATGTACACCTACTACGCGCAGGTCACCGGCACACCCAAGGCGCTGGCAGCCGGTGGTGAGGGTGAGGTGTATGTGATCGCCTTTGGCCATGCCAACCACACCGGTGAACTCGGTGCTCTGACCAATGAGTTCAAGAAGAAGTACAACGACGACTATTACACCTTTACCACCTACAACGGCATCAATCTGGTCAGCGCCGCCATGGCCAAGGCCAAGTCGGTGGACCCGGTGAAAGTGGCTGCTGCCATGGAAGGCCTGACGGTCAAGAGTTTTGCTGGCGAGGTGCAGATGCGCAAGTCGGACCACCAGCTGCAGCAGTCGCTGTTTGTCACCAAGTGGCAAAAAGTGGACGCCAAGAACCCCTACAACGTTGAAAACACTGGCTACACCTTTGTGCCGGTCAAGCAGATGGACCCGTATGTGGCCAGCACCCCGACCAGCTGCCAGATGAAGCGCCCGGCCTGAGAACGCACGCCGTGTGCGCTGGGCCAGCGTCCTGTTGACCCGGCGTGTTTGGGGTTCACCAACGGATTGGCATGGAGTTTTTGACGATTTCGCTGCTCAACGGCATCAGTTACGGGCTGCTGCTGTTCATGCTCAGCTCGGGGCTGACGCTGATCTTCAGCATGATGGGGGTGCTCAACTTTGCCCATGCCTCGTTTTACATGCTGGGCGCCTACTTTGCCTACGGCGTCACGCAGTGGCTTGGTTTCTGGCCGGCGCTGGTGCTGGCGCCCTTGGGTGTCGGGGTGCTGGGCGCGGTGTTTGAGCGGTATGTGCTGCGCCGGGTGCATGCCTTTGGCCATGTGCCCGAGCTGTTGATCACCTTTGGCATGAGTTACATCATCCTGGAGCTGGTGCAACTGGTGTGGGGCCGCAGCTCGGTGGACTACCGCGTGCCAGCCCAGCTGAGCGGGCCGCTGTTCACGCTGTATGGCACCCAGTTTCCGCTGTACCGCGCCTTCATGATGGGGGTGGCGCTGCTGATGCTGGCGTCCCTGTGGCTGCTGCTCAAACACACCCGCGTCGGGCTGGTCATTCAGGCCGCACTGACCCACCCCGCCATGGTTGAGGCACTGGGCCACAACGTGCCACGGGTGTTCATGCTGGCGTTTGGTGGCGGCTGTGCCTTGGCTGGCCTGGCGGGGGTGATTGGCGGCAATGCATTTGTCACCGAGCCCGGCATGGCCATGTCGGTGGGCGGCATCATTTTTGTCGTGGTGGTGGTGGGCGGCATGGGTTCGCTGGCCGGGGCGTTCTGGGCCTCGCTGCTGATCGGGGTGGTGCAGACCTTTGCCGTGGCGGTGGATGTGTCGCCGGTGTTGATGTTGCAACAGCTCGGGCTGCTGGTCACGCCGCAGACACCGGGCTACGCGCTGCTCAAGCTCAAGGTCAGCCAGGTCGCGCCGATCCTGCCTTATCTGCTGCTGGTGCTGATGCTGATTTTCAGGCCCCGGGGCCTGCTGGGCACGCGGGAGGACTGATGGCACTGTCACACCGCCGCCAGGGTCGTTACGCGCTGCACCCGATTGACCTGGGCCGTGTCGCGGTCTGGGGTTCGTACACCTTGTTGCTGTTGCTGGCACCCCTGGTGTTCACCAGCAGCCTGAGCCAGACCCTGCTGAGCCAGATGGGCATCGCCATCATTGTCTGCCTGAGTTACAACATGCTGCTGGGGCAGGGCGGCATGCTCAGTTTCGGCCATGCGGTGTATTCCGGCATGGGGGCGTTCCTGGCCATCCACACGCTCAACCGAGTCACTGGCGGCCTGCCGTTGCCAGTGAGCCTGATCCCGCTGGTGGGCGGGGCCGGCAGCATGGCGCTGGCGCTGCTGTTGGGCTGGGTCACCACCAAGAAGGCGGCCACGCCGTTTGCCATGATCACGCTCGGTGTGGGTGAACTGGTGTGGGCCATGGCACTGATGTTGCCGGAATTTTTTGGCGGCGAGGGCGGCATCTCAGGCAACCGGGTGGTTGGCAGCCCGGTGCTGGGCGTCAGCTACGGCCCGCAGATTCAGTTGTATTACCTGATTGCCGCCTACACGCTGCTGAGCACGGCGCTGATGTACGCCTTCACCCGCACGCCGCTGGGGCGCATGCTCAACGCCGTGCGCGACAACCCCGAGCGGGTGGCCTTTGTCGGCTACAACCCGCAGGTGGTGCGCTACATCGCCTTTGTCATTGCGGCCTTTTTTGCCGGCATCTCGGGCGCGCTGGCGGCGCTGAACTTTGAAATCGTCACCGCCGAGGTGGTCAGCGGCTACCGCTCCGGCGCATACCTGTTGTTCACCTTTCTCGGTGGCGCCACCTTTTTCTTTGGCCCGATCATCGGCGCTGTGCTGATGGTGCTGGCCTTTGTGGTGCTGTCCGAATTCACCAAGGCCTGGCTGCTGTACCTGGGGCTGATTTTTCTGTTCATGGTGATGTATGCCCCCGGTGGGGTCGCCGCGCTGCTGATGATGAACCTGCGTCTGGCGCTGTACGGCCGCCTGCGCAGCCTGTGGGTCAGCTACCTGGCGCTGGGCGTGACCGCGCTGGTGACCTTGCTGGGCGCGGCGGCCATGGTCGAGATGGTCTACCACCTGCAGCAGGGTGATGCTCTCGGGCCCGAGCTGTCTTTCCTGGGTGCCACACTGGATGTGCGCGGGTTGAACAGCTGGTTTGGTGCCGTGTTTGTGATGCTGACCGGCTGGGGCCTGTTTGAGCTGACCCGGCGCCAGTTTGTGGCGCACTGGAGCCAGATCAACCAGGACATCGAGAGCGACATTCGGCGGCGCGAAACCTTATGACCCATCCTGTTCCCCCACCAGCGCTGGAATTGCGCGACCTGCGTAAAAGTTTTGGCAAGACTGAAATCATTCGCGGCATCAGCCTGTGCGTGGCACAAGGTGAACGTGTGGCCATCATCGGCCCCAATGGCGCGGGCAAGTCCACCCTGTTCAACCTGATCAGCGGTCGGCTCGCGCCCAGCGCCGGGCAGATCCTGCTCAATGGCCAGCACATCGAAGGCCGACCACCCTACGAGATCAACCGCCTGGGCCTGTCGCGCAGTTTCCAGATCACCAACATCTTTCCCCGCTTGAGCGTGTTTGAAAACCTGCGCTGTGGCGTGTTGTGGAGCCTGGGCTACAAGTACACGTTTTTGAAGTTCTTGCTTGATCTGGACGACGCCAACGAACGCGCCGAGGAACTCATGGAGATGATCCATCTGGACAAAAAACGCGACACCCTGGCTGTGAACCTGACCTACGCCGAGCAGCGCACGCTGGAGATCGGCATCACCATCGCCGGCGGCGCCAAGGTGATTCTGCTGGACGAACCCACCGCCGGCATGAGCAAATTTGAGACCAGCCACTTCACCCGGTTGATCCGCAACGTCACCGAGGGCCGCACGCTGCTGACCGTGGAGCACGACATGGGGGTGGTGTTTGGCCTGGCCGACAAGATTGCGGTGGTGGTGTATGGTGAGCTGCTGGCGTTTGATGTGCCCGAAGCCGTGCGCGCCGACGCCCGCGTGCAGGAAGCCTATCTGGGCGCCGTGGTCTCGGAGCCCCAGCCATGCTGAGCATTGACAAGCTGCATGCCTTCTATGGCAAGAGCCATGTGCTGCATGGGGTCTCGCTGGAAGTGGGGGCCGGGGAAATCGTGGCGCTGCTCGGGCGCAACGGCTCCGGGCGCTCCACCACGGCCAAGGCCATCATGGGGCTGGTTGACGCCCAGGGCACACTGCGTTGGAAGGGGCAGGACATTCTTGGCAAAAAAACCTATGAAATCGCCCATCTGGGCATCGGTTACGTGCCCGAAAGCCGCGACATCTTCCCCAAACTCACGGTGGAACAAAACCTGATCCTGGGTCAGAAGCGCCTGCGTCACAGCGGGCGCTGGTCGATGGCCGACATGTACGCCATGTTTCCGCGGCTCAAGGAACGCCAGCACACCGAAGCCGGTGTCATGTCCGGTGGCGAGCAGCAGATGCTGACCCTGTGCCGCACCCTGATGGGTGACCCGGACCTGATCATCATCGACGAGCCCACCGAGGGCCTGGCGCCGATGATGGTGGAACTGGTGGGGGAATTTCTCAAGACCCTGCGCACCAAGGGCATCTCAGTGCTGCTGATCGAACAGAAATTGACCATTGCACTGGCCATCTCTGACCGCTGCGCCGTCATGGGTCATGGCCGCGTGGTGTTCACCGGCACGCCGAAAACCTTGCTTGAAGACGAGACCGTGCGCCGGGAATGGCTGGCGGTGTGAAGGCGGCCCCCTATCACCTGCGCGACAACCCTAGGGCTTACCCGTAGTCAGGTTGTCATCCAGCCTTCCTACAATAAAAAGAACGACCGTTCTATTTTTTAAAGAGGAAGCCACCATGACCGCTGAATACACCGTGCAAGGCACTGTTGCCGTGATCACGTTGAACAACCCGCCCGTCAACGGGCTGGGCTATGCCACGCGACTGGCGCTTACCGACGGACTGGCGAAAGCGCAGGCCGATGCCAAGGTCAAAGCCATCGTCATCACCGGTGCGGGCAAAGCCTTCTCGGGCGGGGCGGACATCACCGAATTTGGCTCGCCCAAGGCCTACCAGGAGCCCAATCTGCTCAGCGTCATCCTGGCGGTGGAAGCCGCCACCAAGCCGGTGATTGCCGCCGTGCACACCGTGTGTATGGGTGGTGGGCTGGAACTGGCGCTGGGCTGCAATTACCGCATCGCCGCCCCCGGCTGCAATGTGGCGCTGCCTGAGGTCAAGCTGGGCCTGATTCCCGGTGCCGGTGGCACCCAGCGCCTGCCGCGTGCCTTGGGGGTGGAGCCCGCGCTGAACATGATCGTTAGCGGCGAGCCGGTCAAGAGCGAGATGCTGGCCATGGTGCCCGGTCAGCAACTGTTCACCAGAATGGCCAGCTCGGCCGAGACCCTGCTGGCTGAAGCGGTGGCTTACGCCGAGGAAGTGGCCGATGTGCGCCCCCTGCCGCAAGTGCGCAACCTGCCGTGCAAGCACCCGATGGGTGATGCTTATTTCCAGTTTGCCCGCAACATGGTGGGCGGCATGGCCAAAAACTTCCCGGCGCCGCTCAAATGTGTGGACGCGGTTGAAGCCGCCACCAAACGCAAGTTTGCCGATGGCCTGGCCTTTGAGCTGCAGAACTTTGTCAACCTGATGCAAACTTCTGAGAGTCGTTCGCTGCGGCACCTGTTTGCCGCCGAACGTGCCGCGTCAAAGATCCCGGATGTGCCTGCTGATACGGCGCAACGTGCCATCAACGCTGTCGCCATCATCGGCGCCGGCACCATGGGCGGCGGCATTGCCATGAACTTCCTCAACGCCGGGGTGCCGGTGAAGATGCTGGAGATGAAGCAAGAGGCGTTGGACCGAGGCCTGGCCACCATCCGCAAAAACTACGAAGCCCAGGTCAGCAAAGGCAAACTCAAGCAAGACAAGTACGAGCAGCGCATGGCGCTGCTGTCCACCACGCTGAGTTACGACGACCTGCTTGATGCCGATCTGGTGATCGAAGCCGTGTTTGAAGACATCGGTGTGAAAGAAGCCGTGTTCAAGGAGCTGGACCGCGTGATGAAACCCGGCGCGATTCTGGCGTCCAACACCTCGACGCTGGACGTGAACAAAATTGCTGCCTTCACCCAGCGCCCGCAAGACGTGGTGGGTCTGCACTTCTTCAGCCCGGCCAATGTGATGAAGCTGCTGGAAGTGGTGCGTGGTGAAAAAACCGCCAAAGACGTGCTGGCCACCGTGATGAGCCTGGCCAAAAAGATCAAGAAAACCGCCGTGGTGTCGGGCGTGTGCGACGGCTTCATTGGCAACCGCATGATCGAGCAATATGGCCGCCAGGGCGGTTTCCTGCTGGACGAGGGTTGCACCCCGGCGCAGGTGGACAAGGCGATGGAGAAATTCGGCATGGCCATGGGGCCATTCCGCATGAGCGACCTGGCGGGTAACGACATCGGCTGGGCCATCCGCAAACGCCGCTACACCGAGCAGCCCGACATGAAGTACAGCAAAACCGCTGACCTGCTGTGCGAAAAAGGCCGCTTTGGCCAGAAGACCGGGGCCGGCTGGTACGACTACGTGCCTGGCAAGCGCGACGCGATTCCAAACGCTGAGGTGGTCAAGATGATCGAAGACCACCGCGCCGCTTTAGGCATCACCCCGCGCAAGATTTCGGACGAGGAAATCGTCCAGCGCCTGGTGTTCAGCCTGGTCAACGAAGCCGCCCATATTCTGGAAGAAGGCATTGCCAACAAGGCCAGCGACATCGACGTGGTCTACATCTTTGGCTACGGCTTCCCGGTGCACCGCGGTGGCCCGATGAACTACGCCAACGAGGTTGGCCTGTTCAACGTGGTGCAAGCCATGAAACGCTTTGCCCAGAACCCGCTGGACGATGCCAAGTTCTGGCAGCCCGCGCCGCTGCTGGCCCGGCTTGCCGCTGAAGGCAAAACATTTGGCTAAATCGGCCTCTAGCCCAGGTAAATCAAAGGCTAGTAGCTATCAATTTTGAAATTTTTCGGAACAGACCGTAAGCCCAACAAGTGGGCCAGCGCTGTCCTCACCCCTTAGGAGATCACCATGACATCCGCCGTAATCGTTTCCACCGCCCGCACCCCCTTGGCCAAAAGCTGGAAGGGCTCTTTCAACATGACCCACGGGGCCACGCTGGGCGGCCACGCGGTGGAGCACGCCATCGCCCGCGCTGGCATTGAGGCCGCCGAGGTCGAAGACGTGATTTTGGGCTGCGCCCTGCCTGAGGGCGCCACCGGCTCCAACATCGCCCGCCAGGCTGCCTTGCGGGGTGGTTGTCCGGTGACGGTGTCGGGCATGACGCTGAACCGCTTTTGCTCCTCCGGCCTGCAAGCCATTGCGCTGGCTTCCCAACGCATCATCACGGGTGAGGGCGACACCTATGTGGCCGGGGGTGTCGAGAGCATTTCCTGCGTGCAGCAAGAGCTCAACAAACACATGCTCACCGACCCGTGGCTGCTGAAAAACAAGCCCGAGATTTACTGGGACATGCTGCAAACTGCGGAAAACGTCGCCAAACGTTACGGCATTGGCCGTGAAGCCATGGACGAGTATGGTGCCGCCAGCCAGCAAAAAGCCAGCGCCGCGCTGGAAGCGGGCCTGTTCAACGCCGAGATCGCCCCGATCACCGTCACCATGGGTGTCGCCGACAAAGTCATGGGGTTGACGACCAAAAAAGTTACCGTTAGCCAGGATGAAGGTATCCGCCCCGGCACCACCTATGACGGCATCAAAGGCCTGCGCTCGGCCATGCCTGGTGGCCTGGTCACCGCCGGTAACGCCAGCCAGTTCTCTGACGGCGCCGGGGCCATGGTGTTGATGCACGAAGTGACCGCGCAACGCAAGGGCCTGCAGCCGCTGGGCCGCTTCCTGGGTTTTGCCGTGGCCGGCTGTGAACCCGATGAAATGGGCATTGGCCCGGTGTTTGCCATTCCCAAAGTGCTGGGTCGCCTGGGCCTGAAGGTGGATGACATCGACCTGTGGGAACTCAACGAAGCCTTTGCCGTGCAGGTGATCTACTGCCGCGACAAGCTCGGCATTGACAACACCCGCCTGAACGTCAACGGCGGTGCCATCGCTGTTGGCCACCCCTACGGTGTCAGCGGCCAGCGCCTGACCGGGCACGCCCTGATCGAAGGCAAACGCCGTGGTGCCAAGCGCGTGGCGGTCACCATGTGCATCGGCGGCGGCATGGGGGCTTGCGGGGTGTTTGAGGTGTTGTGAGTGGTCAGGCCGGTGGCTTGCTCGTGGACGGGCGCGGGCGTTGCTGCGGTTGGTGATAATGGGGCGTCAAAGGCGCTTGCCATCGTGTGTTGGACCACTGGCTGTTTCTTCAGTGGTTGGGCAGGCTGAACACGTTCATCACCGGAGATCCCATGGGTATCAAGAATCTGAAAATTGGCGTCAAACTGGGCATCGGTTTTGGTGTGCTGCTGTTCATGTTGGTGAGTTCCAACCTGCTGGCGGCCTGGCAATTCAACCAGGTGGGTGACATCAATGACACGATCATTAACCAAGACTGGGCCAAGGCTGATCTGGTCAGTGGCATCAGCGTGGCGGCACGCGACAACGCCCGGCTGACCGCTGATCTGATGTTGCTTGACGACAAGGCCCAGATTGAACGTATCAACCAGAAAATCGAAGTCAACAAAGCCGCCATCACCAAGGCCCTGGTTGAGATGGATGCGCTGGAGAGCGTGCCCGAAGGCAAGGCGCTGCTGCAAAAAATCCGCGAAGCACGGGCAGCCTATGTGGCCTCTTTCACCAAGGTGGGGCAACTGGCGGCAGCCGGCCAGCTGCCTGAAGCCAAGGCGATGTTCAGCACCCAAACCGAACCGGCTGTTGAAACCATGCTGGGGCACATCAACCAGATGGGTGAGTTGCAGCGCAGGCTGGTGAAGGAAAGCGCCGCCGAGAGCGAACGCCGCATTCACCTGGCGCTGACATCCCTGCCGGTTCTTGCGCTACTGGGTTTGCTGATAGGGACGTTCAGCGCCTGGTGGATCACGCGCCTGATCACCGTGCCGATTGGCCAGGCGGTGCAAGTGGCGCAACAGGTGGCCAAAGGGGACCTGACCAGCCAGATCCGGGCTGACAGCCAGGACGAAACCGGCCTGCTGCTGCAGGCCCTCAAGGACATGAATGACAGTCTGGTGGGGATTGTTGGGCAGGTGCGTGGTGGTTCCGAAGCCATTTCCAGTGCCACCAGCCAGATCGCCGCCGGTAACCTTGATTTGTCGCAGCGCACCGAGGAGCAGGCCGCCGCACTGGAGCAAACCACGGCTTCACTGGCGGAACTGACGGGCACGGTCAAGCAGAACTTTGAGAGCGGCCGCCACGCCAACCAGGTGGCGGCGGGCGCGGCCGAGGTGGCCGTGCGTGGGGGCTCGGTGGTAATGCAGGTGGTGAAGACCATGGAGGACATCAATGTGTCCTCGCGCAAGATTGCCGACATCATCGGTGTCATCGACGGTATCGCGTTCCAGACCAATATCCTGGCGCTCAACGCCGCCGTGGAGGCCGCCCGCGCTGGCGAGCAGGGGCGCGGGTTTGCCGTGGTGGCCTCCGAGGTGCGCAGCCTGGCGGGCCGTTCGGCCACGGCCGCACGTGAAATCAAGACGCTGATCGAGACCTCGGTGGGCAATGTCACGCAGGGCTGCAAGCTGGTGGAGCAGGCTGGCAGCACCATGGACGAGATTGTGGTCAGCGTGCGCCGGGTGGCCGACATCATGGGCGAGTTGACCGCTGCCGCGCAGGACCAGTCCTCCGGCATCGACCAGATCAACCAGGCCATGGGCCAGATGGATCAGGTCACCCAGGGCAATGCGGCGCTGGTGGAGGAGTCCGCAGCAGCGGCGCAGTCCCTGAATGACCAGGCGCAGGCGCTGGTGCGCAGTGTGGATGTGTTCAAACTTTCAGGTCAGCAGACGTTGGCGCTGACCGCTTGAGCCAAGGGGGAAAGACATGGCTTATTTTGAATGGGGTGTGGATCTGGTCATCGACAATGGCCCGATTGATGAGGATCACAAAGTTCTGGTGTCGCTGGTCAACGAGTTGCACACCGCGACCAGCCAGGGACAGGGACACGACATGGTGGAGAACCTGCTGCAGCGGCTGGTGTCCCACACGCGGGACCATCTCCAGCGCGAAGAACACATCATGAGCGCCGCCCAATTTCCGCAGCTCACCGAGCATCTGGTGGGGCACAACGACTTCATGGACAAGCTGCTTGAGCTGCAGGAAAAATACCGGGCGGGCAGCATCACTGTGGCGCCGCAGTTGTCGGCCCTGCTGCGCGACTGGTTGTCGATTCACATCCGCCGGTACGACCGCGAGTTGCTGGTTTTCATGAAAAAAAGCCAAAAAGCGCAGCAGGCTACCCAGCGCAGCCAGCGGCGTCCCAGCCAGCCCAAGCCGGGGCGGTGAGTCGCGGCGGCCTGCCGTGTTTTGTCGCTACTGTTGTCATAGCTGCTAGCGACCTGTTTATGCGGGCTAGAGGCACTTTTTATCCATGAAATCATGAGCTTTCGCACGACCCTGGAATTCCTGTTGCATGACTGGCTGGCTGTGGAGCGCCTGACGACCCGAGCGCGTTTTGCCGACCACAGCCGCGACACCTTCGACGCGGTGCTGGACACCTGCGAACGCATCGCCCGCGACAAGTTTGCCCCGTTCAACCGCCTGGTGGACACCCAGGAGCCGCGAGCTGAGGCCCTGCCCGACGGCAAACTGCGCGTGGTTTTGCCCCAGGCTACCGCAGAGGCCTACCACGCCTATGCCGACTCGGGCATGCTCAGCGCCGCGCAGAGCTACGAGCTGGGCGGCATGCAGTTGCCCTACGTGGTGGAGGCGGCGGCCAACGCCTTTTTTGCCAAGGCCTCGGTCAGCATCGGTTTTGGTCTGCTGACAGCGGGCAACGCCAACCTGCTGATGGCGCACGGCACGCCGCTGCAACAAGCCGTGTTTGCCGCCAACGA
>NZ_JAQTWM010000014.1:35962-55396 GCF_028689305.1 Rhodoferax sp.
CGGCGGCCAACGCCTTTTTTGCCAAGGCCTCGGTCAGCATCGGTTTTGGTCTGCTGACAGCGGGCAACGCCAACCTGCTGATGGCGCACGGCACGCCGCTGCAACAAGCCGTGTTTGCCGCCAACGAATTTTCCGGCCGCTGGTCGGGCACCATGTGCTTGAGCGAGCCGCAGGCGGGCTCGTCCTTGAGTGACGTGGCCACCCGTGCTGTGCCCGATGGCGCTGACCATGCCGACGACCCGCTGGGCCCACGCTACCGCCTCAGGGGCAACAAGATGTGGATTTCTGCCGGTGACCATGAGTTGACCGAGAACATCGTCCACCTGGTGCTGGCCAAAATCCCCGATGCGAACGGCAAACTGCCCGCCGGGGTCAAGGGCATTTCGCTCTTCATCGTGCCCAAATTCCTGGTGACCCCGCAGGGTGAGACCACGGGCACGCGCAACGATGTGGCCCTGGCTGGGCTGAACCACAAACTCGGCTGGCGCGGCACCACCAATACGCTGCTCAACTTTGGCGAAGGCCAATACCCGGTCAACGGCCAAGCCGGTGCGGTGGGCTACCTGGTGGGCCAGCCAGGACGCGGCTTGCAGTGCATGTTCCACATGATGAACGAAGCGCGCATCGGTATCGGCATGGCCGCCACCATGCTCGGCATGGCGGGTTATGAAGCCGCGCTGGACTATGCCAAAAACCGCCCCCAGGGCCGCCCACTGGGGGCCAGTGGCAAAGACGCAGCCGCGCCCCAGGTGCGCATCATCGAACACGCCGATGTCAAACGCATGCTGCTGGCGCAGAAAGCCTACTGCGAAGGGGCGCTGGCGCTGGAGCTGTACTGCGCTCGTCTGGTGGACGAGCAGCACACCGCCGCGCCGGATGCCGCCGACGAAGCCCGTCTGCTGCTCGAAGTGCTGACCCCGATCGCCAAAAGCTGGCCCAGCGAATGGTGCCTGGAAGCCAACAGCCTGGCCATCCAGGTGCACGGCGGCTACGGCTACACGCGCGACTTCCCGGTGGAACAGTATTGGCGCGACAACCGCCTGAACATGATCCACGAAGGCACCCACGGCGTGCAGGCCATGGACCTGCTGGGCCGCAAGGTGTTGATGGAGGAGGGCCGGGGCCTGAAACTGCTGGCGGCGCGCATGCTGGCGACAGCCCAAGCGGCGGATGCCTTGGCCGCCGGGCTGGGTGCTGATCAGGCCACCGCCTTGCGCCAGCAGGCCGCCGCGCTGCGTGATGCCGTCAACCAAGTCGGCGAGGCCACCCAGGCGACCTGGGCCAGCGGCAACCCGGCCCAGGCGCTGGCCAACGCCGTGCCCTACCTGCAGGCCTTCGGCCACACCGTGCTGGCCTGGGTCTGGCTCGATGTGGCGCTGGTCGTGTTGCACCAGGATGCTACTGTTTCAATAGCTTCTAACCAAGGTAAGTTGCGGGCTACAGCCTATTTTTACCACTATGAATTGCCCAAGATCGGGGCTTGGCTGCAGGTGGTGAAAACGGCTGATCTGACCTGCGCGCAGATGGGGGAAGATGCGTTCTGACCGGGCAAAAATTTCGAGCCAGTCGCATTGACACGGGTTTCTGTTGATGCCAGGTTCATCGTGACGGCTAAGCGGGCAGGGCTGGTGCAGGTTGTACGCGCATGGGCACAGCCTTGAAACGTTGGGTCATGGTATAGAAGTCAGCACAACTTGCCTGCCAACTGCAGTGACGCTCGAAGCGTGTCGTTGATGCGGGTTTGCCAACCATCACCCGTGGCGCGTAAAGCCATGAGCACATCGGCATCGAGCCTGATCTTGACAGGCTCTTTGGTCACCATGGCTTTGGGCCTGCCGCGCAGCTTGGTTTGTAAGGATGGCGGCAAGGCAGACACCGGTTTGAACACGGCAGGGTCAACCGCTGACAGATCGCCCACTTCGCCATCGGCATCAATTTTGGGTAAGCGTGAAACCATGTTTTGCTCCTTCTCTCGGGTTGGCTTTGCGAAAACTGATGACACGAATGCCTTGCTCAGTCTCGCTGAACACCAGGACGTGCAAGCGTGCTTGCAGGTACCCCAGGGCCACGAAACGAGGCTCTGGGTAGGTGTGTCGCGTGTCTTGCCAGAATTTGGCGGTCTGAAAATCAAACTTCTTCACCTCGTCAAAACTGAGTCCGCGTTCCGTCACATTACGTGCGTTTTTTGCCGGATCAAAAGTGATCTTCATAACTTTATTGTACCCCCGGTAAATGGGATGTGCAGCTGTGCGGTATCGAACACGCCAATTCGGGCGCTGCTGCTGGAAGTACTGACGCCGACGGCCAAAAGCTGGCCCGCAGGGGGCTGAAGCTGCTGGCGGCGCGTATGCTGGCCACGGCCCAAGCGGCGGATGTCCTCCCTGCAGGCCTTCGGCCACACCGTGCTGGCCTGGATCTGGCTCGATGTGGCGCTGGTTGTGTTACACCAGGATGCTACGGTTTCAATAGCTTCTAACCAAGGTAAGTTGCGGGCTACAGCCTATTTTTACCACTATGAGTTGCCCAAGATCGGGGCTTGGCTGCAGGTGGTGAAAACGGCTGATCTGACCTGTGCGCAGATGGGAGAAGATGCGTTCTGAGCGGGTGAATGGAAACGCTGGCTTGCTAAACTGCGGCCATGCTTTTTTCTTCTGCAAAGTCTGAAAACCGCTTGACCCTGCCGGGGCTTGCAGACCGTTCACTGAGGGTGCCCGCTTGTTCCGCGCGCTGAGGTTTCAGAACATCTCCACACGTCTGATTTTGATTGGCCTGTTCCTGGTGGGACTGGCGACCGTCGGGCGGATCTTTTTTCTTGGCAACTACCTGCGCGCGGACATCTCGGAGCAGGCCCGAAGCCAGCTGCTGGCACTGGCCAACCATGTGGCTCATGATGTGGATGACAGCTTGGTCGCGCGGCGCGAGTTTTTGCAGCGTCTGGCCAGCCGTTTCCCGGCAGAACACCTGAACGATGGCCCTCGGCTGGAGGCCTGGCTACAGGAGCAGCAGTACCTCAGTGGCCTGTTTTCGCAGGGGCTGCTGGTTGTGGATGCGCAGGGGCGGGCGTTGTCGCGTCAGCCGGATCTGGCCGCCCAGGCAGGGGTCGACCTGGCTGCACAGGATTTTTTCCAGCAGGCGCTCAAGGGTGAATTTGCCGTGGGGCGGCCTTTCAGGGGCCGGGCGTCGCAAGTGCCGGTGTTGCCGATGGCTTTGCCGTGGCGCAATGGGGCTGGGCAGTTGCTGGGGGTGCTGGTGGGGGTGTCGGCCCTGAACTCACCCCATTTCCTGGATGCGCTGAACTCTGCCCATGTCGGCGCTGCAGGAGGGCTGCTGCTGGTGTCACCGCGCGACCGGATGTTGGTTGGCGCTTCGGATGGTGGCGACGCCCTCAAGCCCCTGCCGGCGCAGGGTTCATACCCCTTGTACGACCAGGCTTTGCAAGGTTTTCGTGGTTCCGGCATCGGCAGCAGCGCTGCTGGCGTGGAGGAGCTGGTGGCCTTTGCATCGGTGCCTGCCAGTGGCTGGTTGGTTGCGGCGCACTTGCCGACCGAGGAGGCCTTTGCGCCGGTCACCCACCTGCAGCGGTTCATGATGAGCAATTCCCTGCTGCTGATGGTGCTGATTTCGGTGTTGATGGTGACGATCTTGCGTTATTTGCTGCGCCCGCTGCGGCATGCCGCCGATCACGCCGACCGGATGACCCTGGGGGAATTGCCGCTGGAGCCGCTGCCGGTGGTGCGTGACGATGAGGTTGGCCACATGACCGTGGCCTTCAATCGTGTGTTGTCCACGTTGATCGAGAGCCGGCGCGAGCTGGAGCACCTGGCGCACCATGACCGGCTCACCGGCCTGCCCAACCGGCAACTGCTGGCCGATCAGATGCGGGCGGCCCTGGATCGCGCTCAGCGTCATCGGCGCAAGGTGGTGGTGTTGTACCTGGACCTGGACGGTTTCAAGGCCATCAACGACCGGCTGGGTCATGAGGCTGGTGATGCCGCCCTGTGTGAGGTCACCGGCCGTCTGACGCAGGTGCTGCGCCGGGTGGATACGCTGGCACGTGTGGGCGGTGACGAGTTTGTGGTGTTGCTGTCCGATCTGGATGACAACGCCAACGCGGCCGCAGAACGGGTGGCGGGCAAATGCCTGCAGGTGTTCAACACCCCGGTGGTGGTGGCTGACCAAGCTTGCGTGTTGGGCGTGTCGATCGGCCTGGCCGTGGGGGATGGTGACAGTTCGGCTGAAGGCCTGCTCAATGCAGCTGACCAGGCCATGTACCGCGCCAAACAAGCCGGGCGTGGCCGTTTTGATTGGGCAGGCTCCCCGCAGTTGATGTAGCCGCGCCAGATCGGGTGGGCCCATGGCGCCAGACGTCCTTCGCATGGTGCGCCCAACGTGGCTATCACCACCGTGACATGGCTGGGTGATGGGGTAGGCCGATTTCCTGCAAAATGCCCTGTTCGCCGTTCACCCTCAGCTACAGGATTGATTGCCATGACCCGTACCATCCAACAACTGTTTGACCTCAGCGGCAAAACCGCGCTGATCACTGGCGGCTCGCGCGGGCTGGGCCTGCAGATGGCGCATGCCCTGGGTGAAGCGGGCGCGCGTGTCATGCTCAGTGCCCGCAAGGCCGATGAGCTGGAGGCCGCCACCGCCGAGCTGCAGGCCGCTGGTGTGGATGCCCGCTGGGTGGCGGCTGACTGCGCCATTGAAGCCGACCTGCAAAAGCTGGTCAGCGAGACCTTGCAGCGCATGGGGGATGTGGACATTCTGGTCAACAACGCCGGTGCCACCTGGGGTGCCCCGGCGCAGGACTATCCGGTGGCCGCCTGGGACAAGGTGATGAACCTGAATGTGCGCGGCTACTTTTTGTTGAGCCAGTTCATTGGCCGGCAAAGCATGATCGGGCGCGGCGGACGCATCATCAACGTGGCTTCGGTGGCCGGGCTGGGTGGCAACCCGGCAGGCCTCACCACCATTGCCTACAACACCTCCAAGGGGGCGGTGATCAATTTCACTCGCGCGCTGGCCTGTGAATGGGGTCAATACGGCATCAATGTGAACGCCATCTGTCCGGGGTTTTTCCCCAGCAAGATGACAGCCGGCACGCTGGCCGCCCTGGGGCAGGACCGGCTCGCTGCCGGTGTGCCGCTGCGTCGGCTGGGTGACGAGGAAGACCTCATGGGCATCACGCTGCTGCTGGCCAGTGACGCGGGCAAACACATCACCGGCCAGTGGCTGGCGGTGGACGGCGGTGCCAGCGCAGTGGTGGGGGGCGCAGTATGAGCCACACCGCCGCGGGCATTGACTTTGGCGTCGATATTCCCTTTGTTTCGCATCTGGGCTTTGTGCTCACGCTGTTTGCCGACGGCCAGTCCGAAATCCGCTACGACCCCCAGGCCGAGCACCTGAACTCCTACAGTGTGGTGCACGGTGGTGCGGTGATGACGCTGCTGGACGTGACCATGGCGATGGCCGCCCGTGCCGTGCACGACCACAGCGGGGTGGTGACCATCGAGATGAAAACCAGTTTCATGCGTCCCTCGCACGGTCTGCTGACCGCCCGTGGCAAGCTGCTGCACCGCACAGCCAGCCTGGCGTTCACCGAGGCCACCGTGTTTGACGCGCAGAACAAGCCCTGTGCCCATGCCACCGGCACCTTCAAATACATCCGGCGCCTGCCGGTTGGCGCAACCCGTGTCCAACCGTTCAACACCGCCTCGGCGCGGCAGGCGGACGCCTGACCTGGCCACTGACCCAATCTTCGTAAGAAATTGGCCTTTAGCCCGCGTATATACTGACTTTATAGCTATATTTTTGATAGTTTTTCAAGGAGGGTAGAGATGCCGATCAATCAGCAAATTCTTCTGGACAACCGCCCGGTGGGGCCGGCGCTGGCCAGCAATTTCAAACTGGTCAGCAGCCAGACCCCGGCGCTGCATGACCGGCAGGTACTGGTGCGCCACAAGTTCCTGAGTCTGGACCCCTATATGCGGGGGCGGATGAACGAGAGCAAGAGTTACGCGGCCGCCCAGCCGCTGGGTGAGGTGATGATTGGCGGCACCGTGGGTGAGGTGGTGGAGAGCCGGCACCCCCAATTTACCCCGGGTGACCAGGTGGTGGGCATGGGCGGCTGGCAGGAGTACAGCGTGGTCAACGCCGACCAGCCCGGGGTGCTGCGCAAGGTCGATACCACCCACATCCCCTTGAGCGCCTATCTGGGTGCGGTGGGTATGCCAGGCGTGACGGCCTGGTATGGCCTGGTCAAGATCATCGAACCCCAGGCCGGCGAGACCATGGTGGTGAGTGCCGCCACCGGCGCTGTCGGCAGTGCCTTTGCCGCGCTGGCCAAGGCGCGCGGTTGCCGGGTGGTGGGGATTGCCGGCGGGCCGCAAAAGTGCCAGTACGCCGTCGAAGAACTGGGCTTTGATGCCTGCATCGACTACAAGCTCTACCAGGATGCCCATGCCCTGTCCAAGGCGCTCAAGGTGGCCTGCCCGGATGGGATTGACGGCTACTTCGAGAACGTGGGCGGCATGGTGCTGGATGCCGTGCTGATCCGCATGAACGCCTTTGGCCGCATTGCCGTGTGCGGCATGATCGCTGGCTACGATGGTGCGCCGCTGCCGCTGAACTACCCGGCGCTGATTCTGGTGAACCGGCTGAAAGTGCAGGGTTTCATCGTGAGTGAACACATGGCGGTCTGGCCCGAGGCGCTCAAGGAACTCGGCACCCTGGTGGCAACGGGCAAACTGCGCCCGCGCGAGAGTGTGGCCGAAGGGATTGCCTCGGTGCCCGAAGCGTTCCTGGGCATGCTCAAGGGCAAGAATTTTGGCAAGCAGCTGGTCAAGCTGTCTTGAGCCGCCCTATTTTTTTGCCGGAGAAAACCATCATGACTTTCAAACTTTGGTCGATTGGCAGCCTTCACCACGCTCAACCCGGGGCGGTGGACGCGCCGGTCTGGCGGCTGCTGGCCTTTGACGACATGCGGGTGTCGGAGTTGTATGAGGTGCTGCGTCTGCGCAGCGAGGTGTTTGTGGTTGAGCAACAGTGCCTGTTCCATGACATGGATGGTTCCGACCCACAGGCCATGCATCTGCTGGGGGTGCAGCACGGGCAATTGCAGGCCTATGCCCGCTGTTTTGAAGCCGGCGTCAAGTTTCCCGAAGCCAGCTTTGGCCGGGTGCTGACGCGCCAGAGTGTGCGCGGCACCGGCTTGGGCCATGCGCTGATCGACCAGGCCATTTCGGCCATCAGCCAGGTCTGGGGGCCGCAGCCGATCCGCATCGGCGCCCAAATGCAACTGGCCGGGTTTTATGGCCAGCACGGGTTTGAGGACATTGGCAAGACGTATATGGAAGACGGCATCCCGCATCTGGAGATGCTGCGCCCGGCCTGAGCCGGTGTGGTGTGACGCCCCGCGAGGGGAGGTGAGTGAACAGGAGAGTAAGTTGATCACTGATTTCAAGCAGAAAACCGCCGTGTTGACCGGCGCTGGCTCCGGTTTTGGTCTGGAATGCGCCCGTATTGGCGCGGGCCTTGGCATGAATCTGGTGCTGGCGGATGTGCAGCAGGATGCGCTGGACGCGGCTGCTACCGAGCTGCGTGCGGCCGGGGCCGAGGTGCTGGCGTTGAAGGTGGACGTGTCGCAGGCCAGTCAGGTGGAGGCGCTGGGCCAGGCCACGCTGGCGCGTTTCGGCGCGCCGCACCTGGTGTTCAACAACGCCGGTGTGGCTTGTGGTGGCCTGATCTGGGAGTATTCAGCGGCGGACTGGGACTGGGTGCTGGGCGTGAACCTGATGGGCGTGGCCCACGGTGTGCGTGTGTTCACGCCCATGATGCTGGCTGCCGCCCGGGCTGACCCGTCCTGGCGCGGCCACATCGTCAACACTGCCAGCATGGCCGGGCTGGTCAATGCGCCCAACATGGGGGTTTACAACGTCAGCAAACATGCGGTGGTGTCCTTGAGCGAAACGCTGTACCAGGACCTGGCGCTGGTGACCGAGCAGGTGAGCGCTTCGGTGTTGTGCCCGTATTTTGTGCCGACCGGGATCAGTCAGAGCCAACGCAACCGCCAGGACCTCCCGGCAGAGGGGCCTGAGCTCACGCTGAGCCAGCAGCTGGCGCAGAGCACGATGGATAAGGCGGTCGGTTCTGGCAAGGTCTCGGCGGCCGAGGTGGCGCAAAAGGTGTTTGACGCGGTGACCGCGGGCACTTTTTACATTTATAGCCATCCGCACATGCTGGCCGGGGTACAGACCCGGATGGAGGACATCCTGGGCCGGCGCAACCCGAGTGACCCGTATGCCCACAAGCCGCAGCTTGGCCAGGACTTGCGGCAGGCCTTGCGCGCGGCCACCCACCCGGGCTGAGGGTCAGAGCAGGGCCAGCAGCCGGTCCTGGCTCATGGGACGGTGGTAGTAATAACCCTGGAAGGTCTGGCAACCGGCCTGCGCCAGGTAGTTGCGCTGGGTGACGGTTTCCACCCCTTCCGCGACCAGATGCAGGCCCAGGCCCTTGGCAATCGACATGATGGCCAGCACCACCGGCTGTGGGGTGGTTTCGTCGTGGATGCCCATGACAAAGGCGCGGTCGATCTTGAGCGTGTGGATCGGGAAGCGGTGCAGGTAAGACAGTGACGAGTAACCGGTGCCAAAGTCGTCAATGGCGATGCTCACCCCAAGCTGGCACAGCCGGTGAAGCTGTTCGATGGCAATCACCGGGTTGCGGATGCAGATGTTTTCCGTGACTTCCACCTCGAACTGGGAGGCCGGCAACTGGTGGCGCTCCAGCGCACTTTGGAGTTTTTCCGAAAACTGGCCACGGTCCAGATACTGGGGCGACAGGTTGATGGACATGCGCAGCGCCTTGCCGCTGCGGGCATTCCACTCACGCAGGTGCCGGCAGGCGGTTTCGAGGGCCCAGTCGGTCATGGGGATGATCAGGCCGTTTTCCTCGGCCTGGGGCAGGAATTCACCCGCCCCCAATAGCCCGCGCTGCGGATGGTTCCAGCGCATCAGCGCCTCGGCGCCAATGATGCTCTGGGTCAGTACATCCACCTGCGGCTGGTAATACATTTCAAGTTCACCGTTTTCCAGGGCTCGGCGTAAATCGTGTTCCAGCACCATGCTGTGGGTGGTGGGAACCTGCATGGCCGCTTTGAAGAAGGCATAACCATTCTTGCCATTGGCCTTCTGGTGATACATGGCCATGTCGGCACTTTTGAGCAGGTCGTCGGCCGTGTTGCCGTGTTCCGGGTGCAAGGCGACACCCATGCTGGCGGTGACATGCACCACCTGCCCGGGCAGTTCAAAAGGCTGGAGAAAGCTGGCCAGGCATTTGTCGGCAATCTGGGCCGCATCCTGGGCACTGGCCAGTTCGGGCAGGATCACGGTGAATTCGTCATCACCCAGCCGGGCCAGTGTGTCGCAGCGCCGCAAGCTGGTTTTCAGGCGTTCGGCGGTCTGGCGCAGTAGCTCGTCACCCAGGCCGTGGCCCAGGGTGTCGTTGATGAGCTTGAAACGGTCCAGATCAATCAGCAGCACGGCCACCTGCGTCTGGTTGCGCCTGGACTGCAGCAGCGATAGTTCGAGCCGGTCCTTGAACAGGGTGCGGTTGGGCAGGTTGGTCAGGACGTCATGAAAGGCCTGGTAGGTGAGCAGGGCTTCGGTCCGTTTGCGTTCGGTCAGGTCATGTGCAATGCCGTAAATGCCACGCTGGCCGCCGCGTGCCAGGCCGGTGGCCGGCAGTGTGGTGTGCATGATTTCATGGCTGAACAGCCTGGCTTCGGCATCAGCGGCACGTGACTTCAGTTGCAGTTCAACATTGCGGTTGACCCAATCGGCGTCCTTGCCCTGACCCAGCACATAATGCGCCCGTTCCAGATCGGCCGGATGCACCAGCACCGAATAATGCTGACCCAGCAACTCGTCGTGCTGCCAGCCCAGCATGGACTGCACCCGGTCGTTGATGAAGGTGAAGTGGCCACGTTCGTCAAGCGTGTAGATGATGTCGGGGGAGCTGTCGATCAGGTGCCGGTAAATCTTCTCGGAGCTCTCCAACTGCCGGCTGATGCGCTGGTTGTCGAGTTTCAGGCGCCTGGCGCGCAAGGCGTTATCCACCGTGTTGATCAGTTCCTCACGCGGGCAGGTCTTGCGCAAAAAGTCGTAGGCCCCGCGCTTGAGGGAACCAATGGCGGCCTCAATGTCGTTGACGCCGCTGATGGCAATCACATCGGCACCGAGTTGGTTGCTGTTGATGTAGTCCATCACCTCGTGGCCGCTGATGTCGGGCAGCACCAGGTCCAGCACCACCAGATCAAAAGGACGGGTATTGAGCTGGCGTACCGCCTCCAGGCCACTGTCGGCCAGGCTGATTTCATAATCGGGCCGTTGCAGCGCCGCCTGTAGGCTCGACAGCACCAGTGGATTGTCATCCACGATCAGCAGGCGGGTTGGCGACAAGGTGGTCTGGGTCAATGGATGGGCCTCTGCTTGCCTGGGTATCAAGGTCAAGGTCGTCAGCGTGCAGTCTGAGCCGGCGCTGCACCGGGCAGCAAAATCTCGAAACGGGTGCCGTCGGTCGAACTGTGGACCCGAACGTGGCCGCCCATTTTCTTGACCAGATCATGCACGATGCTCAGGCCCAGGCCGCGATAGTCGCCGGTCTTGCTGCTGTGCACCGGCTCGAACAGTCGGGCCTGCAAGTCCGCACTGAGTCCGGGCCCGTTGTCACTCACCAGCAGGCGGGTGTAGCTGCTGCCCGCATGGTTGACCGGTGTGCCACCATGGATGGCAATCTGGCCGCCCTCGGGCAGGCATTCACGGGCGTTTTTGATCAGGTTCAGCAACACTTGCTTGATCATGTCCGTGGACCCCTGGACCCAGAGGTTCTGTGCTGGCAGATCACATTGGATGTTGATCGAGGCCGGGAAAAAACGGCTCTCCAGCAGCAGTTGGACCAGCTCGGGCACCACCTGGCTCAGATCGACCGGGCTCAAGGTGGTGGCTTGGCCGAGATCGGAAAACTCCTCGACGATGTGGCCAACCCGGGAAATTTCCTGCCCCAGGCGGGACAGCTCGGTGCGTACGGGTTCCTGCCGGTGGAGTTTGTCGTCAATCACATGGAGGTAATTTTTGATGACGCTGATCGGGTTGTTGACTTCGTGCGCCAGTTTCTTGACACTGAGTTGCTGTTCTTTCCTGACATTGGCCATGTGGGCTTGATGGTCCAGGTCCGCCTGGCGGCGGCGGGCCAGCGCGGCACCGGCGTGGTTGCCGAACGCTTGCAGCAGGGTGGTCTGGTGACGGAGGTGATCCAGCAGGGCCGCAGGGACGGCTGCCACCAGCATACCTACGGCGCTTCTGCCCGCACCGAGCGGAATGCAGGCCAGATGGTCGGCCTGCATGGCATCCAGCAGTGCACCGTCCTGGCCGTCGGACCGACTTGAAAACGTGACCTTGCCACTGTGCGCACAGGCAGTCATCAGCGGATGGGCTGACAGCATCGGCGACAGGCTGCTGGCCAGCGGATGGCGGTCATCACCGGCGGCCAGCGACAGGGTTTGTCCATCGTCGTCGAACAGCAACACCATGGCGTCGTCAAGCTGCAGCAGGATACCGGCCTGGTGGCGCATGACGGCCAAGGCCGCACGGGTGCTGCTTTGCTCGGCCAGGGTGTGGGGCAGGTCGGCCAGCAGGGCGCGGTTGCGCATTTCCTCGGTCAGCTGGGTCTGGACCGGGTCTGTGCCTGCAGCGACCGGCGTTGACGCCGACACGGAAATGTCGATGCCCAGATCGCGGGCGGTCTGTACCACCCGCTCAGCGGCGCTTGTCACAATCTCGCCAAGCGCGTCGCGGCTCAGTTCATGGGTGTACTCAAAGTCGTCAGGCAGGGTTTCTTCGAGCGCGGCCAGCCGGTGGGCCAGATGCACCAGCCGTGTCAGGGGCTCGGTGCTGGGCAGGCGGGCCTGTTCGGCATGGTGATACAACACGGCTTCCACCATCTGGTTGCTCAGGCGCCATTGGCCTGCCAGCCAGGCACCGGCTTCGGTGTGGGAGATTTTGAGCCGCGCTTGCTCCAGTTCGCACAACTGGTCGTCTTCGGCCAGCATGAATACCGGCTGGCACAGCTGGGGCGCTGCGGCCAGCAGGGCCAGTCGCCCGACAT
This sequence comes from Rhodoferax sp., assembly GCF_028689305.1. Classification (GTDB taxonomy): domain Bacteria; phylum Pseudomonadota; class Gammaproteobacteria; order Burkholderiales; family Burkholderiaceae_C; genus Rhodoferax. The sequence continues at coordinate 48,128 of NZ_JAQTWM010000014.1, forward strand.
CGTGCAGCAGTCCGGCCAGATAGGCTTCTTCTGGTTGCACATCGTTCTGGTGCTGGGCCAGCGCCTTGGCAATCACGGCGACTGCAAGGCTGTGTTTCCAGAAACTGCGCAGGTCAATGCTGCCAGCGTGGGTGAAGCCGTGAAAGGTCTGGAAGACCGACTCGCTGATCACCAGAACCTTGATCAGGTCCATGCCCAGTGTGCTGGCTGCCTGCAGCAGATCAAGCTGCTTGTCGCTGCGGCGGTAGGCGGCGCTGTGGGCAACCGCCAGGACCCTGGCGGTCAGGCCGGGTTCGCTGGCAATCAGCTTGGCGACATCGGCCAGCCCGGCGTCATCCGACTGGCACAGGGCCAGCAGCTTGAGCAGGGTCTGCGGCAAGCTGGGCAACCGTGCCACCAGCAGCCGGTTTCGGATGTCTTCGGTTTGTGGGAAATTCACAAAAAACTTCTGGCTTATATAGAGGGTTTCTGAATCACAACCAATACCACCATGACACTGGTCAACATGCTTCAGACGAAACAATGTAACAGCATAACGTGACTTTTTTAACATTTCGGCGTGCAGAAACATCTGGTTACAGCAGGGTGAATTCGCTGGAGGGAATGGCTTTTGCTGCTATCAAATCAAGAACACCCCCGATCACGTCACAAAATGCCGGATTGAGGTGCATGATCCGGTACCAAGGGCGTGCGCCGGATGTGTGGCGACTAAACTACTTTTCCGAATTTATTCATGACGGCCTGGCTTGACCGGACTGTCCGCTGGTCCGCATTGAGGCGATCATTTTGGGAAGCAGCCTGTGGCACACTCGCCGCCTTCTTTGTTATGAGCCGTGTGGCATCAGAGGGTTATGCAAAAAATCATCGCGCAGATTGCGCAGGAAATCCGGGTCCAGGATCGGCAAGTGGCTGCCGCCGTGGAGTTGTTGGACGGTGGTGCCACCGTGCCGTTTATTGCCCGCTACCGCAAAGAGGTGACTGGCGGGCTCGACGACATCCAGCTGCGTGAGCTGGAAGCGCGCCTGAGTTATCTGCGCGACCTGCGCGACCGTCTGGCGACCATCATCAAGAGCATTGAAGAGCAGGGCAAGATGACCCCGGCGCTGATGGCTGCGCTGGTGGCTGCGCCGACCAAACAGGAGTTGGAAGACCTGTACCTGCCCTACAAGCAAAAACGCCGCACCAAGGGCCAGATCGCCCGCGAGGCTGGCATCGAGCCGCTGGCCGAAAAACTGTTTGCCAACCCGGCGCTCGACCCGGCCACCGAGGCCAAGGCCTTTGTCAAGCCGGAGAAAAACGAGGCCGGTGATGACTTCACCACCGTCCAGGCCGTGCTCGACGGTGTGCGCGACATCCTGAGCGAACGCTGGGCCGAAGACGCCACCCTGGTGCGGGACCTGCGTGAATGGCTGTGGGCCGAGGGCTTGTTCGTTAGCCGCCTGATGGACGGCAAGGACGAGAACAATGCCGATGTCGCCAAGTTCCGCGACTATTTTGACTATGACGAGCCGATTGGCCGCGTGCCCTCGCACCGCGCCCTGGCGGTGTTCCGTGGCCGCAGCCTGGAGATTCTGGAAGCCAAGCTGGTGCTGCCCGAGCCGCCCGAAGCCCTGTCTTGGAAATCTGCATCAAATAGGCCTCTAGCCCAGACAGAACAAGCGCAAACAGCTACAAAAACAAGAGCAAATCCCAGTGTCTCGTTGGCCGAAGGGCGCCTGGCCCTCAAACTGGGCTGGAGCCACCAGGGCCGCCCAGCCGACGACCTGATCCGCAAATGCATCGCCTGGACCTGGCGCGTCAAGCTCAGCCTGTCGACCGAGCGTGACCTGTTCGCCCGCCTGCGCGAAGCGTCCGAAGCGGTCGCCATCAAGGTGTTTGCCGACAACCTGCGTGACCTGCTGCTGGCGGCACCGGCTGGCCCGCGCGTGGTGCTGGGGCTGGACCCCGGCATCCGTACCGGCGTCAAAGTGGCGGTGGTCGATGCCACTGGCAAGCTGGTCGATACCAGCACCGTCTACCCGCACGAGCCACGCAAGGATTGGGACGGTTCCTTGCACATCCTGGCCGCACTGTGCCAGAAACACGGTGTGAACCTGATCGCCATCGGCAACGGTACCGCCAGCCGCGAGACCGACAAACTGGCCGCTGATTTGATTAAATTAATGGCAAAACAGGCTGCAGCCCAGGTGGGGAAAGCGCAAGCAGCTATCGAAAAAGTAGTGGTGTCGGAAGCCGGTGCCTCCGTCTACTCGGCCAGCGAATATGCCTCTCAAGAGATGCCCGACGTGGACGTGAGCCTGCGTGGTGCCGCCAGCATCGCCCGCCGCCTGCAAGACCCATTGGCCGAGCTGGTCAAGATCGACCCCAAATCCATTGGGGTCGGCCAGTACCAGCACGACGTGAACCAGAGTGAGCTGGCCAAGACGCTGGAGGCCGTGGTGGAAGACTGTGTCAACTCGGTCGGGGTGGACCTGAACATGGCCAGTGTGCCGCTGCTCAGTCGTGTCTCGGGCCTGTCGGGCAGTGTCGCCAAGGCGGTGGTGCGCTGGCGCGAGGCCAATGGCGCGTTTGCCAGCCGCCAGGACCTGCTCAAGGTCACCGGCCTGGGGCCGAAGGCGTTTGAGCAAAGCGCGGGCTTTTTGCGCATTCGCGGCGGCAGCAACCCGCTGGACATGACCGGCGTGCACCCCGAAACCTACCCGGTCGTCGAAGAAATCATGGCCAAGACCGGCAAGCCGGTGGCGGAACTGATGGGCCGTGCCGACATGCTCAAGACCCTGCGCCCGGAACTGTTTGCCAATGAAAAATTCGGGGTCATCACCGTCCGGGACATTCTGGGGGAGCTGGAAAAACCCGGCCGTGACCCGCGCCCGGACTTCAAGGTGGCGCGCTTCAACGACGGCGTGGACGACATCCGCGACCTCAAAGAAGGCATGGTGCTCGAGGGCACGGTCAGCAACGTGGCGGCCTTTGGCGCGTTTGTCGACCTGGGGGTGCACCAGGACGGCCTGGTGCATGTGAGCCAGCTGGCGCACAAGTTCGTGACCGACGCGCGTGAGGTGGTGAAAACCGGTGACATCGTCAAGGTGCAGGTGGTCGAGGTCGATGTGGCGCGCAAGCGCATTGCCCTGACCATGAAGCTGGGGGCCGCACCGGCACGCAGCGCGGGCGACAACCGCTTCCAGGGTGCCAACCCGCAGCAACGTGGCCGTCAGGGTTCCTACGGGGCCGGTGGTGGTACGGGGCAGGGGGCACATGCGCCACAATCGACCGCCATGTCATCTGCATTTGCCAAACTCAAGGGACTCGGAAAATAGCTGTATGCAACTGGCGACGCTGCTGTCAAACCACTTTGTCATGCCGAGCATGCCAAGGGTGATGGCCTTGTTGTTGCTGGAGTTGGACAAACCCGATCCCAACCTGCGCCGCATTGACCAGTTGTTGAGTGTGGATCCGGGGTTGGCCGTGCGTGTGTTGCAGGCGGCCAATACGGGTTATTTCAAGTTGACGGGGCAGGTGCACAGCGTTACCGAAGCGCTGGCGATTTTGCGCATGGCGCAGGTGCGCAGCCTGGTGGCGTCGTCAGTCTCTCAGGCCTCGGTCACCGCGGTGCCCGGGATGCCCATGCCGCAGTTCTGGCGCTACAGCCTGGATGCGGCCCGTGTGGCGCGTTCGCTGGCCGGGCTGGTGCGGCTGAATCAGCAAGCGGCCTTCACCTGTGGCCTGATCCATGCCGTGGGTGAACTCGCCATGCGCATGGCCATGACGCAGGCGGTGACGCTGGATGCGGATGCCGAGCCACTCGATATGAGACGTGAACGTGTCGAGCGCAAGGTGTTCGGGTTCAGTTACACCGAAGTTAGTGCCTGGCTGGCACGCCAGTGGCAGTTGCCACAGGTGATCTCCAACGCGCTGGAGCTGGCGCATGCGCCGTTTGACAACGAGGCTTATGAACCACTGGCAGGGGTGCTGCACCTGGCAGCCTGGCGGGCGCGGGCGCGTCACGCCAGGCTGCCCCAGAACGCGATGACGGTCACGTTCCCGTCGCTGGTGGCCGAGGTGCTGGGGCTGGACATTGACATGGTGTTGCAGCAGGACCCGATCGACTGGGGTGCCCAGATGCCGGGGCGGCCCCTGATCTAGTGTGGTGTTTCACGCTGTCAAGCCGCCACCCGGTCCAGCAAGGTTTCAAACTCTGCCACCGGCACCGGGCGGCTGTAGTGGTAGCCCTGAGCCGCCTCGCAGCCATAGAGTTGCAACAGCTGGCCTTGTTCAGCGGTTTCAACCCCTTCAGCGACCAGTTTCATGCGCAGGTTGTGCGCCATGCCGATGATGGTTTTGACCATTTCGGCGTCGTCTTCGAGTTGATCGGAGTGGCTGACAAAAGACTGGTCGATCTTCAGGGTGTGGATCGGGAACCGCCGCAGGTAGGACAGGCTGGAGTAGCCGGTGCCAAAGTCGTCCAGTGACAGCTGCACCCCCAGGGCACAAATATCGTGCAGAACCTGGCCCATGTGTTGCGGGTCAAGCAGCAGGCTTTCGGTGATTTCAATGCCCATCAGCTGTGGGTCCACACCGCTGTCGTGCAGCGCGGCGCGTAGTTCGTCGAGCAGCTCGGCCGGGCGCATGAACTGGCGGGCCGACACGTTGAAGCTGACTTTCAGGCGGTGGCCCTGAAGCTGCCACAAGCGCGCCTGTTGGCAGGCCTGGCGCATGACCCAGTTGCCGATCTGGTTGATCAGGTTACTGTGTTCGGCAATCGGGATGAATTGGGCCGGGGACACCGTTCCGAGGGAGGGGTGGTGCCAGCGGATCAGCGCCTCACAGCCCACGATGTGTTCACCGTTGAGGGCCACCTGCGGCTGGTAATACAGTTCAAACTCATGGCGCTCGATGGCCTTGTGCAGCAGGCGTTCAATGTTCAGCCGTTCACGCGCATCGTCATGCAGTGCCTGGGTGTAGAAACGGTGTGCGCATCGGCCGGCCTGTTTGGCCTGGTACAACGCGGCATCGGCATGTTTGAGCAGTTCCTCGGCATCGCGCCCATCCTGCGGGCACAGGCTGATGCCGATGCTGGGGGTGGTCAGCAGTTCTTCATCGTTGACCATGATCGGGGCCGAGAGTTCGTCAATGATGCGTTCGGCCAGCATGGCGGCATCTGCCGCACCCCGGATGCCGCCGAGCATGACCACAAACTCATCACCGCCCATGCGCGCGACGGTGTCTTCCGCACGCGCCAGGCGAGCCAGGCGTTGCGCCACCTGCTGCAGCAGCTGGTCACCCACCAGATGGCCCAGGCTGTCGTTGATGAGTTTGAAGTGGTCAAGATCCAGGTACAGGATGGCCAGCTGTGAGCCCCGCCGCAACGTCGCGTGAATGGCCTGCGTCATGCGGTCGTTGAGCAGGCGGCGGTTGGCCAGACCGGTCAGCTGGTCGTGGTACGCCATGTGTTCGATTTGCGCCATCGCCTGCTTTTCCGCACTGATGTCGCGAAACAGGGTCTGAAACACCAGGCGCCCATCGGGCATAAACACACTCTGGATCGACACATTGACATCCAGCACCAGGCCACTGCGGGTCCGGTAACGTGATTCAAAACTGTCACGGCCGGTTTCGATCAGATGGTGTTTGCGCTGCTCGATGGCGGCCAGATCGTCTTGGACTTCAAAGTCCCAGACATGCAGTTGTTGCAAGGTCGATGCGTCGTAACCCAGCTGATGGATCGCCTCCTGGTTGCAGTCGATCACTTTCAGTTGTTCATCAATCAGCAACAGGCCTTCGGGCATTTGCTCAAACAGGGTCTGGAACTGCAGCTGGGATTCTTGCGCCGCCTGCTCGGCCAGTTTGCGGGTGGTGATGTCCTCAATGATGGAGATGCCAAATTCAGCGCGGCCAGCGGCATCACGCACCATTGACACACTGAGTTTGGCCCAAATGTCGTGACCGTCTTTATGGATGTAGCGTTTTTCAGCCTCGTAGCTGTCCAGGTTTTGTTTCGCAACGTCACGCAGGGCCTGTTGGTCACGTGCCAGATCCTCGGGATGGGTGATGCCTTGAAAGGACTTTTCCAGCAACTCAGCCTGGCTATAACCCGTGAACTCGCACAGCTTTTGATTGACCTTGAGCCATCGGCCCTGGAGCGAGACATGCGCCATGCCCACGGCCGCCTGGTTGAAGGTCTGGGTGTAGAGCTTGCGCTCGTGATCGAGCTCGCGCATCATGGCGTAGCGTCTGGAGACGTCCCGGAACACCATCACCACGGCAGCGATCTGCCCTTGCTCATCCAGCACTGGCGCAGCCGAATCCTCGATGATCAGATGGCTGCCGTCAGGCCGGCGCAACTGCAGACCGTTGGTCAGATTCACCGTCTGGCCCAGGTGCAATACCTTGTCCACCGGCGAGGGTGCGGGCTTGCCGGTGTGCATGTCCACAATGTTGAAGATGTCCGCCAGCGGGCGTCCTTGGGCCGCGCTGTCCGGGTAACCCAGCAGCTGTTGTGCCGCCATGTTGAGGAATTCGACCTGACCCCGTGTGTTGACCACCACCACGGCGTCGCCAATGGCTTCGAAAATGGTACGGGTCCGTCGATCCTGCTGCCGCAACTGGTGCAGGGAGCGGTACATGGCCACAAAGCCGATCAACGCCATCAGAGGCAGCGCGATCGCCAGACCACCGACCAAGGTTCTGGCCTGTCCCAGGGATTGTTCCAGGTGCAGCAACCCGGCCGCATCATGCTGCGAGTGCGCACCCAGTGTCTCGAGGGTTTCAAAAAACCAGAGGCTGGCCAGGACCACCGAGAGAAAGGCTGACGAGACCACCAGCAATACCAGGGCCTTGATGCGTTTTTGCAGGTGCAGGGGGGCGTCCAAGATGCGTGTGTTTCAAGAAACCAGATTGTCTCTGCTGAAAATGGGCGGTGTTTGCCCCGGGGCGGCCATCAGAAGGTTTCCCAATCGGCGTCGCTGGTTGCGCTGGCGGTTTTCGGTGTGGCAGCCGCCGCCGTCAGTTTGGCGGGGGTCGCAGGCGCGGCAGGCCCGGGGCGGCTGGAGGTTGGTGTGTGTCCACGGGCCGCGGCACCTTTGGGGGTGCCGCCGGCGCGCCGGTCCGGTCCCTTGAAGTTCGATGGTTTGGGCGGATGGGCGCGTACCGCAGCAACCGGCAGGCTGGGGGTATGGTCACCCGCGCCCAGCTTGAACACCGCCACGGTCTGCACCAGCTCCTGCGCCTGGGACTTGAGGCTGCCCGCAGCAGCGGCCATCTCTTCCACCA
>NZ_JAQTWM010000176.1 GCF_028689305.1 Rhodoferax sp.
GTTTTGCGCGGCGGCCTTGAGCATGGCGTATTCGCCCGACACTTGGTAGGCAAAGGTCGGCACCCTGAATTCGTCTTTGACGCGGCGCACCACGTCCAGGTAGGGCATGCCGGGCTTGACCATGACCATGTCGGCGCCTTCGGCGATGTCCATGGCCACTTCGCGCAGGGCTTCGTTGCTGTTGCCGGGGTCCATCTGGTAGACCTTTTTGTTGCTTTTGCCCAGGTTGCTGGCGGAGCCGACGGCGTCACGGAACGGGCCGTAGAAGGCGCTGGCGTATTTGGCGCTGTAGGCCATGATGCGGGTGTGGACAAAATGGTTGGCTTCGAGGGCCTGGCGGATGGCGCCGATGCGCCCGTCCATCATGTCGCTGGGGGCCACGATGTCGGCGCCGGCGCCGGCCTGGGTGAGCGCCTGCTTGACCAGGATTTCCACCGTGGCGTCGTTCATGATGTAGCCGTTTTCTTCGGGGCGGGGGTCGGGCAGGCCGTCCTGGCCGTGGCTGGTGAAGGGGTCCAGCGCCACGTCGCACATGATGCCGAGTTCGGGGAATTCTTTTTTGAGGGCCTGTACCACGCGCGGCACCAGGCCGTCGGGGTTGAGCGCTTCGCGGCCATCGTGGGTTTTGAGCGACTGGTCGATCACCGGGAACAGCGCCATCACCGGAATGCCGAGTTTGACGCATTCTTCGGCCACCGGCAGCAGCAGGTCCAGGCTCAGGCGTTCGACGCCGGGCATGGAGAGGATGGCCTGGCGCTGTTGTTTTCCGTCCACGACAAACACCGGGTAGATCAGGTCGCTGGTGGTCAGGGTGCTTTCGCGCACCAGGTTGCGGGTGAAACTGTCGCGGCGCAGGCGGCGTGGGCGGCCCAGGGGATACGGTGCAAAGTTGGTCATGTGGCAAGTCCTAAAGTCATGTGGTGACATCGTAATGACATTTTTTTCCAGCCTGACTTGAAACTGTCAGGTATTTTTGTTAAATTACGACCCGGGCAGTTTACTGCCCCCCGCTTTTCCTCCCTGAGCGGGGCCTTGATGTGTGACAGCAAATAGGCTTACCACCCCAGCCCTCGTGCTGGGGTTTTTTTTGCCTGGCGTTTTTGGCCTAAACTGGCCGCATGCTCTGGATCAAGTCTCTCCACATTGTTTTTGTCGCCAGCTGGTTTGCCGGCTTGTTTTATCTGCCGCGCATTTTTGTCAATCTGGCCATGGTGCCGGCTGACTCCACCGCGGAGCGTGATCGCCTGCTGCTGATGGCGCGCAAGTTGTACCGGTTCATGACCATCATCGCCGTGCCGGCGCTGGGTCTGGGTATCTGGCTGTGGGCGGGTTACGGTATTGGCTGGGGGCCGGGCAATGCCTGGATGCACGCCAAGCTGACGATGGTGCTGCTGGTGATGGGGTATCACCACGCCTGCGGTGTGATGCTGAAGAAGTTTGCGCGCGGCGAGCAGCGGCACGGCCATGTGTGGTACCGCTGGTTCAATGAGGCGCCGGTGATTCTGATGCTGATCATCGTGTGTCTGGTGGTGCTCAAGCCGTTCTGACCCTTGCATGCCGATGCACAAGACTTCGGCGTGGCCTCTGGCGTGGGTCTATCTGGGCCTGATTGTTTACGCCAGCCTGTATCCGTTTGCTTATTGGCGTGACCAGGGGGTAGACCCCTGGTTTTTCCTGCTGGCGCCGCCGCCGAGGTACTGGACGGCGTTTGACGTGGTGGCCAATGTGCTGGGTTATATGCCGTTGGGTTTTCTGCTGGCCCTGAGTGCGTTGCGCACCGGCCGTGGGCGCCTGGCTTTCAGGCTGGCGCTGTTGGCTGGCACGGGATTGTCCTTGCTGATGGAAACCTTGCAGACCTATCTGCCTGACCGGGTGCCCTCCAATCTGGATCTGATCCTGAATGTGGTGGGGACCCTGCTGGGCGCTCTGAGCGCCTGGAGTCTGGAGCGGCTGGGGGTGTTGCAGCGCTGGAGCCGGTTTCGGGCCAACTGGTTTGTGCCGCACGCGCGTGGCGCCCTGGTGTTGCTGGCCTTGTGGCCGGTGGCGTTGCTGTTTCCCACCGCCGTGCCGTTTGGGCTGGGCCAGGTGATGGAGCGGCTGGAGGCGGCGCTGGCGGATGTGCTGGCAGGCAGTCCGTTTCTGGAATGGTTGCCGGTGCGCGACATTGAATTGCAGCCGCTGCTGCCGGTGACCGAGTGGTTGTGTGTGCTGCTGGGCCTGCTGATTCCGGGGTTGCTGGGTTATTGCATCATCGGCAGCCGCGTCAAGCGGCTGTGGTTTCTGGTCTGGATGGTGGTCCTGGGGGTGGGGACGACGGCGCTGAGTGCGGCGCTGAGTTTTGCCCCGGAGCATGCCTGGGCCTGGCTGGACCCGCCGGTGCAGGTAGCGCTGCTGGCGGCGCTGGCGCTGCTGGGGGGCTTGTTATGGACGCCGCCGCGGGCTGCTGCGGCGCTGGCCGTACTGGCGCTGGGGGTGGATTTGAGTCTGATCAACCAGACCACGGTGGGGCCGTATTTCGAGCAGACGCTGTTTTTGTGGGAGCAGGGGCGGTTTATCCGTTTTCATGGGCTGGCGCAGTGGCTGGGCTGGTTATGGCCGTTTGCGGCGCTGGTCTATGTGTTGAGCCGGCTTTGGGGACGGGGGACGGAAACCTAAAATCGCCGCCATGACACATTCAACTCCCCCTGAGGCTGCCGGTCTGGCGGCCACCCCTGTTGCCGGTTATTACCAGCGGCACATTTTTTTCTGCCTTAACGAGCGGCAAAACGGCGACGACTGCTGTGCCCGCCACAATGCCCAGGCGGCGTTTGAGCGCTGCAAGTCGCAGGTCAAGGCTGCTGGCCTGGCCGGCGCGGGCAAGGTGCGGGTCAACAAGGCGGGTTGTCTGGACCGCTGCGCCGCCGGCCCGGTGGCCGTGGTCTACCCTGAAGGGGTCTGGTACAGCTATGTGGATGAGAGTGACATCGACGAAATTGTGGAGTCGCACCTGAAAAACGGCAGGGTGGTGACCCGCCTGCTGA
>NZ_JAQTWM010000177.1 GCF_028689305.1 Rhodoferax sp.
TGACCAGACCCATTTCCAGTGCTTGCTGGGCGGTGTAGCGGCGGCACAGGTACCAGATTTCGCGGGCTTTTTTCTCGCCCACCACGCGGGCCAGCAAGGCGGTGCCAAAGCCGGGGTCAACGGAACCTACGCGCGGGCCAGCCTGACCCAGTTGGGCGTTTTCCGACGCAATGGCGAGGTCACAAATCGTCACCAGCACGTTGCCGCCGCCAATGGCAAAACCATTGACACGGGCAATCACGGGCTTGCTGCAGTCGCGAATGGCGCTTTGCACCTCTTCAATCGGCAAACCGATCACACCGCGGCCGCCGTAGCCGCCGTCCTGGGTGCCCTGGTCACCACCGGTGCAAAAGGCTTTTTCACCCGCGCCGGTCAGCACCACCACACCCACGCTGCGGTCATAGTCCGCGTCTTTGAAGGCGTGGATCATTTCCTCACAGGTGTTGGCCGTGAAGGCGTTGTATTGCTTGGGCCGGTTGATGGTGATGGTGGCAATGCCATCAGCCTTGGTATAGAGGATGTCGGTGTAAACCGGGGTGGTCATTTCCATGTTGGTTTCCTTAAGTAAGTCAAACGAAGAGGGGACAAGAAGATCGGGACGCTCAGCAGGCAGATGTGTGCGTCATCAGCCCACCATGGTCAGACCACCAGACACGCTGATGACCTGGCCGGTGATGAAGGCCGCGTCGTCGCTGGCCAGAAAGGCAATGGCGCCGGGCAGGTCAGCTGGCTGACCCAGCCGACCAAACGGAATGGCACGGGCCAGGCCTTGGCGCAGCTTGTCGGCGTTTTCGCCTTCACCGGCAAAGTCGGCAAACAAGGCGGTGTCGGTTGGGCCGGGGCAGACCACGTTGACGTTGATCTGTTTGCGCGCCAGTTCGCGGGCCAGGGTTTTGCTGAAAGCGATCATGCCGCCCTTGCACAGGGCATACACCGCCTCGCCAGTGGAGCCCACCCGAGCGGCGTCAGAGGCCACATTCACCACCCGACCAGCACCACGTTCCGACATGCCCTTGACCACCGCATGGTGCATGTAGAGTGAGCCATACAGGTTGATGGCCACAATTTGCTCCCACAGCGCCTTGTCCGTCTTGAGGAAGTTGCCCGCCCGATCCCAACCGGCGTTGTTGACCAGCACGCCAATCGGGCCCAACGCCGCTTCGACCGCAGCCACACCGGCAATCACCTGCTCCTGATTGGTCAGGTCTACCGCAAAGGCCTGGGCCTTGCCGCCAGCGGCCACAATCTCTGCCGCCACGGCCTGGGCTGCTGCCAGATTGATGTCCACCACCGCCACGGCGGCACCTTCTTCACCGAAGCGTTTGCAGGTGGCCGCGCCAATGCCACCCGCGCCGCCAGTCACCAGAACCACTTTGTCTTTTAATCCACGCATTACTTTTACTCCTGTTAAAAATTCAAAATTTCATCTATCACGCATTCATCGTTTACGATCGGCATCGTTTTAACCAATACCCTCAGCACTGATCCGCGCCATGCCCGACCTCAAATCCGAAAAAAGCCAAGCCATCAACGAGATCAACAACCGCCTGTTCTTTCGCCTGTTTCAGGTGGCCAACACCTTGCACACCAAAGGCACGCAGGCGATTGAGGAATTTGGCGTGACCACCCAGCAGTGGTCGGTGTTGGGTGCCCTGTCCCGGCCACAAGTCACCGACGGCATGTCCATTGGTGACCTGTCGCGCTTCTTGCTGGTCAGCCGCCAGAACCTGACCGGTTTGCTGTCGCGTCTGGAGCGGGATGGTCTGGTGGAGCGGGCCACCAGTGAAGATGACCGGCGTTCGCGCAAGGTCAAACTCAGCGTCCAGGGCGAAGCCTTGTGGATCAAGCTGCAGGACCCGATCCACAACTTCTACGACGCAGCCCTCAAGGACCTGTCGTTCGACGACCGGCTGGCGTTTATCCACTACTTCACCAAGTTGCAAAGCAACATGTCCAAGCTGTAGGCGCGGCTGCAGATCAAGGCATCAGGTCAGGCGCATGCCTGACTTTTCACGGGCAATGATCATCTTCATGATGTTGGCCGTGCCGTCCCCAATTTGCAGACCCAGCACATCGCGATACCGCTGGGCAAAGGCGTAGTCACTGGCATAGCCGCCGTGGCCGTGGGTCAGCAAACACTGGTGAATGATTTCGCAAGCCAGTTTGGGCCCCCACCATTTGCACATGGCCGCCTCAGCCGTGTGGGGTTTGCCGTTATCCTTGAGCCAAAGGGTGCGCAGGCAGTGCCAGCGCAAGGCCTCCAGATAGGTTTCGCTCTCAGCCAGCGGAAAACTCACACCCTGGCGCTCGATGATGGGTTGGCCAAAGGTTTCACGGTCCTTGGCGTAGTCCCAGGCTTCATCCAGCGACGCGCGCGCCACCCCCAGGCATTGCAGGCCGATCAGTGCACGGCTGTAGTCAAACCCCTGCATCACCTGGATAAAGCCCTTGCCCTCGGCGCCCAGCATGTGGTCAGCCGGAACACGCACATGGTCAAAAAAGATCGAGCCGCGACCGACAGCGCGGGTGCCCACGTCATCAAAGGCGGTGCGGGTCAGGCCGGGCAAGTCCATGGGCACCAAAAAGGCGCTGATGCCCTTGGCACCATCGGCATCGGTGCCGGTGCGGGCAAACACCACCGCCACATCGGCCTGGTCCGCCAGGGAGATGGAGGTCTTTTCACCGCTGATCACAAAGTGCTCGCCGTCCCGAACCGCCTTGAGTTTTAACCGGGCTGCGTCTGAGCCTGCACTGGGTTCGGTCAGGGCAATCGCCACCAATTTGTCGCCGGCCAGGATGGCTTTGAGCCAGCGCTCTTTCAGATACTCCTGCGCGTGGGTGGCAATGATCTGACCACACAGAGAGGTCAGCAGGTTGACGTAAGACATGTTGAAGTCGCCGTAGGCGATTTGCTCCAGCAGCAGGCCGCTGGTGACGCAGTCCACCCCGATGCCACCATAAATCTCCGGCAGCTCAGGCGCCAGAAAGCCCATGTC
>NZ_JAQTWM010000097.1 GCF_028689305.1 Rhodoferax sp.
GGTTCGTGTTCCTTGTGGCCGGGTAGGTGGACTTTGCGGTACTTGGCGACGATCTGGCCGCTGCGGTCTACCAGGATCGAGGTGTTGTAGCGCACCGCACCGGTGGCCTCTTGCGCCAGCTCGGCGTAGCCCAGGTAGAAGCCCACGCCCAGCTCGCGCCCCAAATCAAACAGCGGCTGCGTGGCGGCGTTGGGCATGGAGCGCTCGAAGAAGCTGTTGATTTCAGCTTCGTCTTCGATGTACCAGCGTGGGAAGAAGGTGGTGAGCGCCAGCTCGGGGAAGACGATGAGCTGCGCGCCCACGGCGTGGGCCTGGCGCATGAGTTCACACAGGCGCACCACCACCTGGGCTCGGGTGTCAGCGCGTTGGATGGGGCCGAGTTGGCCGAGGGCAACGTTGAGGTAGCGTGGCATAGAAGGTGAGGGATAGAAGTTAGACAGGTCGGTTGGCCAGCGCCAGCACCACTTGCAGCAGCACTTGGGCGCCGCGTTGCAGATCGGCGGGGGTGGTGTGTTCGCGCACGTTGTGGCTCAGGCCACCCACGCTGGGCACAAAGATCATGGCGCTGGGGCAGATGCGGGCCAGCATTTGCGCGTCGTGCCCGGCCCCGCTGGGCATACGCTGGTAGCTGCAGCCCAGGGCTTGGGTTTGTTGCTCCACCAGATTCACCACCTCGGGGTCAAAGGCCACCGGCTCAAAGCGGGCCAGCGTGCGGTGGCTGATGCGCACGCCTTCAGCCTGCGCGGCTTGCTGGGCGTAGGCGTGTAACTCGCGTTCGGCCTGCGCCAGCGCGGCGCTGTTGGTGTTGCGCAGGTCGACGGTGAAGACGGCTTGTTGCGCAATAACGTTGACCAGGTTCGGGCTGAGCCGCACGGCCCCCACGGTAGCCAGTTGGCGGCCACCCAGGCGCTGGCTCAGCTCGCGCACAAACACCGCCACTTGCGCGGCGACCAGCGCGGCATCGTGGCGCAGCGCCATGGGGGTGGTACCGGCGTGGTTGGACTGGCCTTCTACGGTGAACTCGGTCCACGAGATGCCTTGCACCCCTTCGACCACACCGATCTGCAAGCCCAGCTGCTCCAGCACCGGGCCTTGCTCGATGTGCAGCTCCACATAGCTGTCCACCACCGGTGCACCCACCGCAGCCGTGCCTTGGTAGCCAATGCGTTGCAGCTCGGTTTGTACCGATACGCCATCGGCATCGCAGGTGCTCAATGCGTCCTGCAAGGGCAAGCCACCCACGTAGACCAGGCTGCCCATCATGTCGGGCTGAAAGCGTGCGCCTTCTTCGTTGGTGAACACGGCCACCGCCAACGGGCGGCGGGGCTGGATGCCGGCCTCGCGCAGCGTGGCAATCACTTCCAGACCAGACAGCACGCCGTAGTTGCCGTCATATAGGCCGCCGGTGCGCACGGTGTCGATGTGAGAACCCATCATCACCGGGGGCAAGTCCTCAGTGCCAGGGAAGAGGCCAACGATGTTGCCAATGGCATCCACCGTCACTTGCATGCCCAGTTCGCGCATGCGGGCCACCGTCCAGTCGCGGCCTTGGCGGTCAGCATCACTCAGCGCCAGGCGGTTGACACCACCACCGGGCAGCGCGCCGATCTGGCCCAGGGCCTGCAGGCTCTCCAGCAGGCGTGGGCCGTTGATCTGGGGAGTGGTCATGCCGCAGCCCCGTCCGCCAGCACCTGGGCGGCACTGCGGCCGACCAGTTGCTGGTACAGCGCGGGGTCGGTGTCGCCCTCGCTGCCAAACAGCAGCACGCGGCTGTCTGGCCCCAGGCCGAGCGCGCTGCGGGCGGCGCTGTCTTGCGCTGTGAGCAGGGCCGCAGCCAGGCCAGCCACAGCCGATTCACCAGCGACGATCACCGGGTCGCCGCCTTGCGGGCTGGCCAGCAGGCGCATGGTGTCCACGGCGGCGGCATCGGGGATGCTGCAAAAGGCGTTGGCCCCGGTGGCCAGAATCTGCCAGGCCAGCAGAGACACTTCACCACAGGCCAGACCGGCCATCAAGGTGTCCAGATCACCCTTAACGGCGGTCACCTCACCGGCGCGGGCGCTTTGCAGCAGGCAGTCGGCGCGTTCGGGCTCTACCACCACAAACACCGGGCGCTGCTCGGCGCTGCGCTCCCAGAAATAAGCGCACACCGCCGCCGCGAAACCGCCGACACCCGCTTGCACAAACACATGCGTGGGCCACTGCGGCTGGGCACACACGGCCTCATGCACCATGAGCTGGTAGCCCTGCATCACGTCACGCGGCACGTCCATGTAGCCGGGGTAAGAGGTGTCGGAGATCACAAACCAGCCATTGGCTTTGGCATCTCGGTCGGCCTGCTGCACCGACTCGTCGTAATTGCCGCTGGTGCGCACCACCTGTGCACCGTAGCGTTCAATCGCGTCCTTGCGCCCTTCGCTCACCGTAGCGTGGATGTAGATGACGCAGCGGCAGCCCAGCATTTGTGCGCCCCAGGCGACGGATCGGCCATGGTTGCCGTCGGTGGCGCAGGTGACAGTGATGTCGGCGCAGGCCTGGCGCAGCACCGGGTCGTTTTGCAGATCGGCAGGGTTCACGTTGCGTTTCAAGCGCTGGCCGAGTTCGCGGCACAGCAAGCGGGCCACGGCATAGGCCCCGCCCAGGCCCTTGAAGCTGCCCAGGCCAAAGCGTGAGCCCTCGTCTTTGTAGTGGATGCTGGCGACACCGGCCGTGCGGGCCAGCGCCGGCAGAGCGCACAAGCGGGTCACGGCATAACCCGGCCAGGTGCTGATGACGGTTTGCGCCCGAGCCAGGGCGCTGGCGCTGAGCAGGGTGCTACGGTGTTCACCATAGGCCTCGTTGGCTTGAAAACGGGGGTTGGTCAGGAGAGTAAAGGGGTGTGGTGTCATGAGCGTGCTTGGGTTTAGAAAGAGGGTTCAAGGTCGTCCAGCTGCGCATGGACCTGTTCGATGGCGGCCATGCGCGCGCGGGCTTTTTTGGGGACCTGGGCCAGCGCGGTGGTGGCCAGGTAGTTGATGAGGCTGATGGCGCCCACGTAGGAGTTAAAAATGGCCTCGCCCTGCGGCGGGCAGATGAACAGGGCCTGGGCCCGAGCCGCCAGCGCCGACACGCGCGCATCGCTGACCAGCACCAGCGCAGCACCGGCATCGCAAACAATACCCACCACCTGGCTCAGGCGGCGCGTACGGCGGCGAAAGTCCATGGCCAGCAGCACATCGCCGCGCTGGATGTCGGCCAGCAGTTCGGCGTCTTCGCCCGCGCCCTGGTTAAGCAGGTGCACCTCGGTACGCAACTGCGACAACAGCGCCTGCGCGTAAAACGCGGCCATATAGCCATTGCGGTAGCCCACCACCCAGACCCGGCGCGCGCCCACCAGCAGCCGGGCGGCCTGCTGCACACTGGTATCAGTGACAGCATCGGCCAGCGCCTGCAATTGCTGGGCATCTTGCGCCATGTGCTGCTGCAAGGGGCTGGGGCGTGTGCCCTGCTGCGCCACGCGGCTTAAGGGCGAAGGCTGGGGTGTGCCCTGGCGCTGGTGCTGGCGAAAGGCCTGGAAATCGGCAAAGCCCAGACGTTTGAAAAAGCGCGCTGCACTGGCCTTGGAGACACCGGCCAGCGCCGCCAACTCGGTGGCGCTGTAGACCAGCAGGTCTTTTTCATGGGTCAGCAGCACGTCGGCCAGCTTGCGGTCCACCAAGGACAAGGCCTGGTACTGGGCCTGGATGCGCTCACGCAAAGCAAGGGGTTGGGTCATGACAAGGAGGTCGGTTGGTTTTGGTGCTTACCTCCCCAAAACAGGGCAAGTGCACCATCAAGAAACATATTTTTCATCAATTTCATTACAAGAAACAAATATTTCACATTCTCCAACATCTGTTCTGCAAGGGCAATGCCAGGTCAACCGGGTGGCACACATCTTGCGCAAGGTTTGATGTGTCCCACTTACCTTGAACAGGAACCTTCCATGAAATTCAAATTGCTTTCTACCTTGGCTGTTGTGTTGACCAGTGCTGTGTTGTCCGTAGCCACACCGGCCCATGCAGCGGATGATTCGCTGACCTCGATCCTGGCCAAGAAGTCCATCGCCCTGGGTGTGGCCTCCGACTTCCCACCCTATGGCTATATGGGTTCCGACTTCAAGCTGACCGGCGTGGACGTGGCCACGGCGCAGCTGATTGCCGACAAACTGGGCGTGAAGGCTGAGTTCGTGCCGGTGAGCACCCCCAACCGCATTCCCTACCTGCAGACCAAGAAGATCGACCTGATCGTCTCGGCCCTGGGCAAGAACCCTGAGCGCGAGAAGGTGATTGATTTCACCGTGGCCTACGCTCCGTTCTTCCAGGCCGTGTTTGGCCCCAAGGCATTGAGCATCAAGAGCTTTGACGACCTGGCCGGCAAGACCATTGCCGTGACGCGCGGCACGATTCAAGACGACGTGCTGCAAAAAGTGGCCCCGCCCACGCTGAAGATCCAGCGCTTTGAAGACGATGCCACAACCGTTGCCGCCTTCATCTCGCAACAAACCCAGTTGCTGGCCACTGGCGCCGCCGTGGCCGCGGCCGCCGTGCAGAAAAACCCGCAGGTGCAGGCCGAGTACAAGCTGCTGTTGAAAGACTCGCCCAACTTCATCGGCGTGCGCAAGGGTGAAACCGTGCTGCTGACCAAGGTCAACGAGATCCTGCGCGCCGCCAAGGCCGACGGTACGCTGGAGAAATACTCACAAAAGTGGCTGGGCCGCGGCACTGGCGTGCTGCCGGACTAATCGACGGCTACCTACGTACCACGCGCTGATGCAACATGATGGAATTCAACTTTGTCACCGTGCTGGAACAGTGGCCCATGCTGCTGCGCGGGCTGGGCCTCACCGTCACCCTGACCGCTTTTTCGGCGGTGCTGGGTGCGTTGCTGGGCACGGCCTGCGCCTGGGCGCGGCTGCATGGTGGCCCCATGCTCAAGCGGGTGGTGGGCGCCTATGTGGAACTGGTTCGCAACACGCCCTTCATCATCCAGCTGTTCTTTATCTTCTTCGGTCTGCCCTCGGTGGGGCTGCGCCTGTCGGTGGAGGTGGCCTGTGTGCTGGCCATGGTGCTCAACCTGGGGGCCTATGCCTGCGAGATCGTGCGGGCCGGCCTGCAGACCACACCCCGCGGCCAGCTGGAAGCGGCCATGAGCCTGGCGCTGACACCGTGGCAGACCTTCTCGCGCGTGGTGTTGCCGCCAGCCTTGGCGCGCATCTGGCCGGCGTTGGTGAGCCAGATCATCATCGTGATGCTGGGCTCGGCGGTGTGCGGGCAGATCTCGGCGGAAGAACTCTCGCAGGCGGCGAACCTGATATCGAGCCGCACCTTCCGCAGCTTTGAGTCCTACATCATCGTGACCGCCATCTACCTGCTGCTGGCCATCGCGCTGCGACAGTTGCTGTACTGGGTGGGGCCGCGCTTCATCTTCTCCAGCCGATAGGGAGCACACCACCATGGTTCAGTTTTCTCTATGGGACATCTTCACCTTTTTGCTCGGCGCCGTGCGCTGGACGGTGGCGCTCTCGCTGATCGCCTTCATCGGCGGCGGTCTGGCCGGCATGGGGCTGCTCATGCTGCGCTTCAGCAAGCTGCGGGGTGTGGCCACGGCGGTGGCTTGGTACGTGCAAATCTTCCAGGGCACACCGTTGCTGATGCAGCTGTTTCTCGTCTACTTTGGTCTGGCGCTGCTGGGCATGGACACCTCACCGCTGGTCGCGGCCGCTATCTGCCTCACGCTGTATGCCAGCGCCTACCTGACCGAGATCTGGCGCGGCTGTGTCAACGCCATTCCCAAGGGCCAGTGGGAGGCATCGACCAGCCTGGCGTTGAGCTATGCGCAGCAAATGCGTTACGTCATCCTGCCCCAAGCCCTGCGCGTCGGCGTTGCGCCCACGGTGGGCTTTCTGGTGCAGATCATCAAGGGCACGGCACTGGCATCCGTCATCGGCTTTGTCGAGCTGACCAAGGCCGGACAGATGATCTCCAACGCCACCTACCAACCCTTCCTGGCCTACACCTTTGTGGGTCTTCTGTACTTTGCCCTGTGCTACCCGCTGTCGTGGTGGAGCCAGCGGCTGGAAAACCGCCGCCTGGCCTGACCCATGACCGAAACACCATCATCCAATCCCCCGTTCGCCCTGGTTGACATCCGTGGCCTGCACAAGAGTTTTGGCCCCACCGAGGTGCTCAAGGGCATTGACCTGCAGGTGGGCCGCAAGGAAGTGGTCTGCATCATCGGCAAGAGCGGATCGGGCAAGAGCACGCTGTTGCGCTGCATCAACGGCCTGGAGAGCTTCGAGCGCGGCAGCCTGAGCGTGGATGGCCAGGCGCTGCAGCACGGCGACGCCAACGCCATGCGCGAACTGCGCCAGCAGGTCGGCATGATCTTCCAGAGCTTCAACCTGTTCCCGCACTTGAGCGCCGGGCGCAACGTGATGCTGGCCCCGACCCTGGTCAAGGACCTTCCCCGGGAAGATGCGAAAACCCGCGCCCAGGCCCTGCTGGCGCGTGTGGGCCTGGGGCATTTGTTTGACCGCATGCCAGACCAACTCTCCGGCGGCCAGCAGCAGCGTGTGGCGATTGCCCGCGCGCTGGCCATGGACCCCACGGTGCTGCTGTGTGACGAGATCACCTCCGCGCTGGACCCCGAGCTGGTGGGCGAGGTGCTGCAGGTGGTGGAGATGCTGGCCAACGAGGGCATGACGCTGATCCTGGTCACGCACGAAATGGCCTTTGCCCGCAAGGTCAGCGACCGCGTGGTGTTCATGCACCAGGGCCTGATTCACGAGGCAGGCACGCCGGATGAGATCTTCAACCGGCCGCAGACGCCGGAGCTGCGGCAGTTTCTGGCAGCGACGGGGGACTGAGGCGTCGCCCCATCACCCAGCAATGGAACTTTCGACGTAGCGCGACAATGCACTGTTGCGATGGATCAGAAAATCACGTAACAAGGTCGCATAGTCTTTGTGTGCAGCACTGCGCACTGAAGGTCTGGACGCCAACGCGCGACGCCACGCCATCACCCGAGGCAGTTGGTTGAAAAAGCCGAAATCCTCAAAGGTTTCAAAGACATCAAAATAGCGCCATACCGGCCCAAACACCACGTCAACCAGACTGAAGCCTTCTCCCGCAAAGTAAGGGCCTTCGCCAAGTTCAACTTCGATCTGTTCCAACCGGCTGCGGATGTCCTGGGCACGTGCGCGCAAAGTGGTTTCGTCTGGCGCGTTATAGAACGCACCAATCGCGTTAAGGAGCGCAGAACCGAATTCCATCCAGCCACGATGCCTGGCACGTACCAATGCGTCCTCAGGATGCAGACGTGGCTGAACCGTTTCGTCCAGGTATTCACAAATGACGGCAGATTCAAAAATCGGCTTGCCATCCACCAGCAGCACGGGCGTCTTGCCCAATGGCGAAATCTGCAGAAACCATGACGGCTTGTTGGCCAGATCAATGTCCAACCGCTCAAACACAATGCCTTTTTCAGCCAGCACGATGGCAGCTCTTTGGACGTAAGGACATAACCGGTGGCTGACGAGTGTGAGTGTCATGATCGTCTCCATTCAAAAACCCGGCAGTAAACGATCGCTGCGACGAAGGGCGTACACACCGTCCCCCATCAACCACAGCGCCAGGGAGCTTATCGCCAGAAACACCGGGTATTCCCAACCGCCATTGGTGCTTGTGAATACCCAGCCGTTTCCAAAATGCACCGAGGCTGCAGCCAGCATGACGGGTACCAGGGCCAATGACACCTGACGGGCATAAATGCCCAGCACCAGCGCCATGCCACCAGCCAGTTCCAGCCCAAACACCGGGTACGCCAGAAAACCTGGGAAGCCCACGGTTTCAAAAAAATGGGCGGTTCCCGGCAGGGTAAAAACAAGCCATTTCAGCAAAGCGTGGGCGATCCACATGACACCCAAGCTGACTCGAAGCATCGTGATACCTAAAAGAGTGGGAACAAAAGATGGGTTTGACTGCATGCCATTTCTCCATTGAGTTGATGATGGTGTGAATGTATTATTTCGCTATTGCAATAACAATGACACTACTGCAAACCATGAATGCAACCATGCAATACAAACTAGGGGCAGCCGATTTGGAGGTCGTCCTGGCGCTGGTTCGCACCGGTACCCTTGCAAATGCCGGTGAACGACTTGGCGTCGACGGGTCCACCGTATTTCGCACATTGCAACGCGTGGAAAAAGGGCTGGGCCAACGCCTGTTCGAGCGCACCCGCTCGGGCTATCAGCCTGCTGAACTGGCCCAGGAGCTGGCCAGTCACGCGGAACAGATGGAGGTGCAACTGGAAGCGGCCCGCTCGGCTGCACAAATGAATCCCGGGCAGGTGTCCGGGACCGTCCGCATCACCAGCACCGACACCATCATGCATGGGCTGGTGGTTCCCTCCCTGCAACGCTTGCAGACCACCCATCCACTCTTGACCTACGACCTGCACACCGGCAACGAACTTGCCAGCCTGACCCGACGCGATGCGGATATTGCTGTCCGCGCCACCAGGCGCCCTCCCCCCCACTTGGTGGGAAAACATCTGGGCCCCATTCGTGTCGCCCTGTACAGCAGCACAAAGGGCGGCCCCAAACGATTTGATGGAGATGCCGCAGCAAACAGTCCGTGGGTCGCACCTGATGAGGCACTGCCAGACCATCCCTCGGTGGTCTGGCGCAAGAAACACTTCCCCAAAGTCAGTCCCACCTACCGTGTCAGCAGCATCCTGACGGTGGCCGAACTGGTGGCGCAAGGCGCAGGCATCGGGCTGCTGCCCATCTTCCTGGCACAAGACCGGAGTGATCTCAGGCAGCTCACCGCTGAACTGGATGAATGCCAAACAGAGTTATGGCTGCTGACACACCCGGAAACCAGGCACCTGCGGCGGGCCTCCGCGGTTTATGCCTTCCTGGCACAAAACCTCAAGCTGGCCTGAGACACATCGCTCAATCACATCACCCCTGGCAGATGCCCGACAATGCCGGACATCCCTCCAGGTTCACCGACGAACACCTCCTACAGGTCGATCCGATAAGCCACTGATGTCAAAAGAGAATTCTTCCCCCGCCCCCGCCGAGGCGCCGCTGGCCGCCCACACGCCGATGATGCAGCAGTACCTCGGTCTCAAGGCCAACTACCCCGACACCCTGCTGTTTTACCGCATGGGCGACTTTTACGAGCTGTTTTATGCCGACGCCGAAAAAGCTGCCCGCCTGCTCAACATCACCCAGACCCAGCGCGGCCAGAGCGCCGGTGCGCCGGTGGTGATGGCCGGGGTGCCGTTCCACTCGGTAGACACCTACCTGGCGCGGCTGATCAAACTCGGTGAGTCGGTGGCGATTTGTGAACAGGTGGGTGATGTCGCCACCGCCAAAGGGCCGGTGGAGCGCAAGGTTGTGCGGGTGGTCACCCCCGGCACGCTGACCGATCTGGAACTGCTCAGCGACAAGAGTGAAGCCATTTTGCTGGCCGTGCACCAGGGCCCGCGCCACCTGTGTGGCCTGGCCTGGCTGAACGTGACACAAGGCGTGGTGCATCTGGCCGAATGCCCGGCTGACGAACTGCCCGGCTGGGTGCTGCGGGTGAGCCCCGGCGAACTGCTGTTCAGCGCCGGCGCCACACCGGCGTTTGAGGCCCGGCTGCGCAACATGCCCACCAGCGGCGCGCTGTCGATCTCGGCCCGGCCCGACTGGCAGTTTGATGCCGGCCTGGGCCAGCGCACGCTGACCCAGCAGCTGCAGGCGGCCAGCCTGGCACCCTGGCAGGCACAAGAGCTGACGCTGGCCCACGCCGCCGCCGCCGCGCTGCTGGCTTATGCCGAACACACCCAGGGCCGGGCGCTGACCCACATCCACAGCGTGCGGGTGCAGCGCCAGGACGAGCTGATTGACCTGCCGCAGACCACCCGGCGCAATCTGGAGCTGGTGCAGACCCTGCGCGGCGACGACGCCCCCACACTGTTCTCGCTGCTGGACACCTGCATGACCGGCATGGGCAGCCGCCTGCTGAAAAACTGGCTGCTGACGCCGCGGCGCGACCGGCGCGAGGCCCAGCAGCGCCACAGCGCCATCGCCGCGCTGCGCGTCGGAGCCTGGGACAAACTGCGCCAGCAGCTCAAGGGCAGCACCGACGCCGAACGCATCACGGCGCGTATCGCGCTGCGCCAGGTGCGCCCGCGTGAACTCGTCGGGCTCCAGCAAACGCTACAAAAAGCAGAGCTACTCACGCCCACTATATCCGGGCTGGAGGCCTATTTGGCTCAAATTTCCGGGGATCTGCAGCCCCCGGCCGGCTGCGCCACCCTGCTGGGTCGCGCCATCGATACCGAACCCGCCGCGCTGGTGCGCGACGGCGGCGTCATCGCCAGTGGCTTTGACGCCGAACTTGACGAGCTGCGCGCCATCCAGACCAACTGCGACAGCTTTCTGCTGGACCTGGAAACCCGCGAAAAAGCCCGCACCGGCATCGCCAACCTGCGCGTGCAGTACAACAAGGTGCACGGCTTTTTCATCGAGGTGACACAAGGCCAGATCGACAAGGTGCCCGACGACTACCGCCGCCGCCAGACCCTGAAAAACGCTGAGCGCTTCATCACCCCCGAACTCAAGGCCTTTGAAGACAAAGCCCTGAGCGCCCAGGAACGCGCCCTGGCGCGTGAAAAATGGCTGTACGACCAGCTGCTGGACCAGCTCCAGCCCTTTGTCCCGGCGCTGACCCGGCTGGCGCAGGCGCTGGCCACGCTGGATGCCCTGTGCGCCCTGACCGAACGCAGCCTGACGCTGGACTGGTGTGCGCCGCAGTTTGTCAAAGAGCCCTGCCTGGACATCGAAGCCGGGCGCCACCCGGTGGTGCAGGCGCGGCTGGCCGAACTGAGTTCTGGCGCCTTCATCGCCAACGACACGCGCCTGGGGCCCAAGCAGCGCATGCAGATCATCACCGGCCCCAACATGGGCGGTAAATCGACCTACATGCGCCAGATTGCCGTGATTGTGCTGCTGGCCAGCATGGGCAGCTACGTGCCCGCCAGCAGTTGCCGCCTCGGGCCGATCGACGCCATCCACACCCGCATTGGCGCCGCTGATGACCTGGCCAACGCCCAGTCCACCTTCATGCTGGAAATGCTGGAAGCCGCGCAAATCCTCAACGCCGCCACACCCAACTCGCTGGTGTTGATGGATGAAATTGGCCGCGGCACCAGCACCTTTGACGGCCTGGCGCTGGCTTCAGCCATTGCCACCCAGCTGCACGACAAAACCCAGGCCTACACCCTGTTTGCCACCCACTACTTTGAGCTGACCGAGTTCCCTGCCACCCACCACGCCGCCATCAACGTGCATGTGAGTGCCGCCGAATCGGGCCGCGACATCGTCTTTTTGCACGAAATCCAACCTGGCCCAGCCAGCAAGAGTTACGGCATCCAGGTGGCACGGTTGGCCGGGATGCCCGCCGCCGTGCTCAACCACGCCCGCCACACGCTGGAAGCCCTGGAGCGCCAGGCCAGCGCCCATCAAGCCCAGGTGGATTTGTTCGCTGCGCCACCCGCTACTGAAACAATAGCTGCCAGCCCAGTAGAAACCTGGGCTAAGGCCCTCAATCCCGATGAATTGAGCCCGCGCGAGGCGCTGGAGGCGCTGTACCAGTTGAAGAAGTTGAGTGATCAGGGGTAACTGCCGCGTCAGTGCCCACCAGCCTCCCCCACCGGCAACGCCCACACATGCAATACACCCTCACACTCACTGACGTTGCGGACGAGGAAGTCCGCAAGTTAATTCTTGCGCCGCTGGTGGACTACAACGCGAGTCAGGTCGGCCCAAGCCAAGGGCGGCCTCTGGTCATTCAGGTGAAGGACCACACGAATGCTGTCATGGGTGGCCTCTGGGGCTACACAGGTTATGGCTGGCTGTTCACACAGCTGCTTGTCGTGCCAGCCGGGCTGCGCGGCCAGGGAGTCGGCACAACACTCATGCAACTGGCAGAAAATGAGTCCATCGCGCGCGGTTGTCACAGTGCATGGCTCGACACCTTTGAATTCCAGGCACGTGCGTTCTATGAGCGCCTAG
>NZ_JAQTWM010000178.1 GCF_028689305.1 Rhodoferax sp.
AGGGGGTACACCCAAGCGACCTGAAGACGCTGGCTGACCTGGCCAAGTTTCCGTTCATGACCAAGACCGCGCTGCGCGACCACTACCCGTTTGGCCTGTTTGCCGTGCCGCAAAACCAGGTGGTGCGTCTGCATGCATCGTCAGGAACCACCGGCAAGTCGATTGTGGTGGGCTACACCCACCAGGACATTGAGAACTGGGCCCATCTGATGGCGCGCTCGATTCGCGCCGCCGGTGGCAGGGCCGGTGACATGTTGCACAACGCCTACGGCTACGGCATGTTCACTGGCGGCCTGGGGGCGCACTACGGGGCCGAGCGCCTGGGCTGTACGGTAGTCCCGATGTCGGGTGGCCAGACTGAAAAACAGGTGCAGCAAATTGTTGATTTCCAGCCGCAAATCATCATGGTCACCCCCAGTTACTCGCTGGTGATTGCCGAAGAGTTTGAACGCCAAGGCATCACGCCGGATCAGATTTCGCTCAAGATCGGCATCTTTGGCGCGGAGCCCTGGGGTGAAGGCATGCGCACTGAGATCGAGCGCAAACTGGGCATTGATGCCATTGACATTTACGGCCTGACCGAAGTCATGGGCCCGGGCGTGGCGTGTGAATGTATCGAGTCCAAAGACGGCCCGGTGATCTGGGAAGATCATTTTTACCCCGAAATCATCAACCCGGACACCGGCGAGGTGGTGGCTGACGGGGAAGATGGCGAGCTGGTGTTCACCTCACTCACCAAACAGGCTTTCCCGGTGATTCGTTACCGTACCCGCGACCTGACGCGTCTGCTGCCACCCACCGCGCGCGCGTTCCGACGCATGGGCAAGATCACCGGCCGCTCGGATGACATGCTGATCGTGCGTGGTGTGAATGTGTTTCCGACCCAGATTGAAGAGCAGATACTGCGCGACAAGCGGCTCTCGGGCAACTACCAGATTCAGCTCAGCCGAGATGGCCACCTGGACAACGTGGAAGTGCGCTGCGAGCTGCAACGCGAAGCGGCGCAACTGTCTCCTGCAGATGTAGCCCTGATCGCCAAAGAGCTGCAACACCACATCAAAACCATCATTGGCATCACCACCCGGGTCAGTGTCTTGGAACCCGAGGCGATTCCACGCACGCTCACCGGCAAAGCACGCCGGGTGATTGACGAGCGGCCCAAGCAGCTCTGAACTGATTGCCACAGCTCTATAAGCTTTTTAGTGCTCTAGCCCTTATCAGATAAGCGTGAGTAGCTATATTTTTAATATTACAGGACGTGACTTGTCACGCAACGCATGACGGAAGCCTTTATTTGTGACGCCATTCGCACCCCCATTGGCCGCTATGGCGGTGTGCTGGCGGGTGTGCGGGCCGACGACCTGGCCGCCATCCCGCTCAAGGCCCTGATGGCGCGCAACCCTCAGGTCAACTGGGCCGGCGTGGACGACATCATTTTGGGTTGCGCCAACCAGGCCGGTGAAGACAACCGCAATGTGGCGCGTATGGCTGGCCTGCTGGCCGGTTTGCCGGTAGAGGTGCCGGGTACCACCGTGAACCGGCTGTGTGGCTCGTCGCTGGACTGTGTGGGTATGGCAGCACGCGCCATCAAGTCGGGCGAAACCGAGCTGATGATTGCCGGTGGTGTGGAAAGTATGTCGCGCGCGCCCTTTGTCATGGGCAAGGCCGAAAGCGCCTGGTCACGCAGCGCTGCCATCTATGACACCACCATCGGCTGGCGCTTTGCCAACCCGCTGATGAAAAAGCTGTACGACACCCATTCGATGCCAGAAACGGCGGACAACGTGGCGGCTGAATTCAACATTTCACGTGCCGATCAGGATGCCTTTGCACTGCGCTCACAGCAGCGTTGGGCCGCCGCCCATGCCGCCGGGCGGTTTGCCGATGAGCTGATTCCGGTACAGATTGCGCGTAAAAAAGGCGAGCCGCTGGTGGTGGACACCGACGAGCACCCCCGCCCCGAAACCACGCTGGCCATGCTGGCCAAACTCAAGGGGGTCAACGGCCCCGACCTGAGCGTGACGGCAGGCAACGCCTCGGGGGTTAACGATGGCGCTTGTGCGCTGCTGTTGGCCAGTCAGGCCAGCGCCCGTGCCAACGGCCTGACCCCGCGTGCCCGCGTAGTGGCCATGGCCAGCGCCGGTGTGGCTCCCCGCATCATGGGTTTTGGCCCGGCCCCGGCCGTGCGCAAAGTGCTGGCCAAGGCCGGGCTGACGCTGGAGCAAATGGATGTGATTGAGCTCAACGAAGCCTTTGCAGCGCAGAGTCTGGCGGTGCTGCGTGACCTGGGTCTCAAAGATGACGAGGAAAGGGTCAACCCCAATGGCGGCGCGATTGCGCTGGGGCATCCGCTGGGCATGAGTGGTGCTCGCCTGGTGACCACCGCCATGTATGAACTGGCACGGCGTGGCGGGCGTTATGCGCTTTGCACGATGTGTATTGGTGTAGGGCAAGGGATTGCCCTGGTGATAGAGCGTGTTTGATTTATTAACCCTGTAGGAGACAACAACATGAAATTCACGATGAAACAACTGGCGATGGGTACCGCATTGGCCTTGGGCACACTGACCGCCATAGCGGCTGACACGATCAAGATTGGCTCGGTCTTGTCGGTCACCGGCCCGGCTGCATTTTTGGGTGACCCCGAACTCAAAACCTTGCAGATGTACGTGGAAGACATCAACAAAAAAGGCGGGGTGATGGGTCGCCAGCTGGAACTGGTGCACTATGACGACGGCAGTGATGCGGGCAAGGCCAACGGCTTTGGCAAACGCCTGATTGACGATGACAAGGTCGACATCATCGTGGGTGGCACCACCACCGGCTCCACCATGTCGATGGCACCGCTGGTCGAAAAAGCGGGTATGCCTTTCATCTCCCTGGCTGGTGCTGTGGTGATTGTGGAGCCGGTCAAGAAGTGGGTGTTCAAGACTCCGCACACCGACCGCATGGCTGCCGAGAAGGTGTTTG
>NZ_JAQTWM010000179.1 GCF_028689305.1 Rhodoferax sp.
ACCCGCAGGCATTCGCGCTCGAAACCGCGCTGGATGCCCCGCAGCACCTGGGCCTGGGCGGGTTCGGACAACTGGCGGATCTGGTTGCAACAGGTAAATTTCAGCATAACAAAGTGATGACTTTAGCCATGAGTGGGTCCAATGGTTTGCCAGTATGGACTTGACCCGTTTTCACGGACGGTTTTAGCTTCATGATGAAGCGGGCTAATTATCAGGGGTGCAGGCTTATTCACCGGGCTTGTCTGTGGACAGATCGCTGCGCCCATCAAGTGCAAGACGCGTGCTGTCCACAGATGCGAAGCATCCGGTGGGTAAGCCGTGTTCAATTGGATGTTGGTTGCTTTTTTTGAATTTTGTGTTTCATTTCAAAGTTGACGGGTGATTGATAGTTCAGACCCGAGTGGCGCCGCACTGGGTTGTAGCGACTCTCAATCCTGGTAAAGACCGCCAGACGTGCCTCGGTCTTGGCCTTCCAGTTGCGCCGCTTAATGAGCTCGCACTCCAGCGTGGCAAAGAAGGTCTCTGCCATGGCGTTGTCATACCCATACGCATCACCGACCGTGCTCATGGAGGGCGCACATTCATTTCCCGGCACCGATTGCCAAAGGCGATGCTGGTGTACTGGCTACCCTGGACTCCTTCTTTGTGAACAATAGGGTGTCCGTGAAATGGGGGAGACCTCAAGTCCAATCTGTATCGCGCTCGCGATGCCGTGCTGCGTGCAGCCTTGGCGCAACACCTGCGCGTGCCTATGGCATGGCGCCGGCCCCCTTGTCCACCTTCAGTGGGAGCGCCAGCGCGCAGGCGTGAACACCGCTTCGGTATGCAATACTATGCATACCGAGGAGAGTTTCGTTGGACAAAGTCAAGGCATCGTGGCCCCTGGCGGCGCACCCCAGCAACCGGCGCTTGGTGTTGGGCCTGGTTGGCACACTGATGGTGTGCCTGTGGTGCTTCGTGGGTTTCTGGTCCGTGTGGGAGCGGCATAGCGTTTTCGCCGCCACCGAGCAGAGCATGGAGCAGTTGAACGCAGCAGTGGAAGAACAGACCCGCGGCTTGTTCAAGCAGGCTGAGACCTTCCTGATGGTGGCTCGGCACTGGGTGCAGGCGCACCCTGACACCGATCCGGGCACAGCAGCAGAATTCCTCGAGTTAGTGGATCACATGCGCAACGTGTCCGGTGGTCGGCTCGATATCCGCATGGTTACGCGGCAGGGGATTCTGCGCTACATCCCGGACCGTGGCCAGGCGCTTCGGACCAATGTGTCCGACCGCGATTACTTTCGCGCCCAGCAAGATCCTGCCACCAAAGGCTATTTCATCGCCAAGCCGGTGCTCAGCCGGGTCACGGGCAAGTGGGGTATCCCGATCTCCATTCCGGTGGAGCGTGCGGGTGGCGATGTAGCAGTGTTGTTCGTGGCGATCGAGGTCGACAGCGTCTCCGACATCTTTGAGTCGGAACGGGTCAAACCCAACGGGACCATCAGCATCCTGCGTCAGGACGGTGTTTTCATGTTTCGCAGCCCCATGGAAACGTCGGTGCTGGCTACCTCCATAGCGGACACGGCCACCTGGAAGCAACACCTTGGCGCCGTGGGCAAGGGCGTGTACCAGACCGGTCAGGCAGTGGTGGACGGGCGTTCGCGCATGGTGACGTTTTCTCGTGTCTCGGGCTATCCGTTGGTGGTGTTGGTTTCGGTGGATATTGACGATCTGCTCGGCGCCTGGCGCGTGCACACGCTGGCCTTGTTCTTTGTTGCCCTTGTGGTGTCGGTCTTCTGCATGGCGTTCGGCCGTGCGTTGCTGGGGGCCATGGCCGCCGAAGAGCGGGTGCGCGGTGAACTGGAGCACCTGATGCTGACCGACCCACTCACTGGCGTGGGTAACCGCCGCATGCTGACCCAGCGCCTGATCGAAGAAATTGCCCGCGCCCACCGCTATGGACGCAGCCTGACAATTGCCTTCTTTGACATCGACTACTTCAAGCGCATCAACGACCGGTACGGCCACCCCGTGGGCGACACCGTTCTCACCCAGGTAGCCGCCTGCCTGCAGGGGCAGTTGCGCAAGAGTGACCACGTGGGCCGCTTCGGCGGTGAGGAGTTCGTGGTTTTGCTGGTAGAGACTTCGCTGGAGGACGCGCTGGTCCTGGTCGAACGCATGCGGGCTGCTGTGGCAGCGCTTCACTTTCCCGACATGCCCGACCCACTCACCATCAGCGCCGGCGTGGCCGAGGCCTGCGCGGGTGAATCGGCGCAGGATCTGCTGCAGCGCAGCGACCGTGCGCTCTACCAGGCCAAGGCCAACGGACGCGACAGGACGTGCGTGGACCGTGGTGCGGACTGAGCGCCCCTGCCAAAACGGCGGCCAGGTAATTTTTCTGTAAAGCCGGTTGCGCCGCCAAATCCCAGTCCGACGGGTGGCCTTGCAGGAAGGCCTGTGGCAGCGACCAGTTGTAGTGCGCGCCGGCAATGGTTTGCATGGCACGGCCATAACGCAGGCCCAGGCCCTCGCGGTAGACCTGCTTGAAGCGTGCGGCGTTGGAGCTGCCGTAGTTGGCGATGGCGATGTCGGCATCGGTGCCGATCTTGCACGGCATGGAGCCGGCCCACAAAAACTCACCACCCAGCTGCTGGGCGCTGAAGCGGTGGATGTCGGTCAGAAAGGCCAGCGGAAACGCCGGGTCGGTGGACGGCGGCGTGATGAATTCCAGCAAGGCCTCGGCATAGTCGGTGGTGATCCAGGGGTGGGTCAGCTTGGAGCCCAGTGCCACCGGGTGCGGAGTGGCCGCCAGCTGGCCGGAACGATCCACCCGCAGGCATTCGCGCTCGAAACCGCGCTGGATGCCCCGCAGCACCTGGGCCTGGGCGGGTTCGGACAACTGGCGGATCTGGTTGCAACAGGTAAATTTCAGCATAACAAAGTGATGACTTTAGCCATGAGTGGGTCCAATGGTTTGCCAGTATGG
>NZ_JAQTWM010000098.1 GCF_028689305.1 Rhodoferax sp.
GCGGCCACGCAGGCTTTGATCAGGAAGGCCAGCATGGTCACTTTCACACCGCTCTTCTCGTTCTCTTTGTTGGTGGAGACGCGGAAGGCTTCCAGGTCGGTGATGTCGGCATCGTCATGGTTGGTGACAGCCGGAATCATGATGGCGTTGCGCAGCAGGTTGGCGCCGCTGATCTTCTTGATGCGGCTGAGTTCCTTGCGCTCGATCGGGCCAAACTTGGCAAAGTCGACCTTCGGCCAGGGGATCAGGCCCAGGGCTGCGCCGTCACCACCCGCAGCAGCGGGCTTGGCGGCTTGCTGAGCGGCGATGGCGGCAGTCTGCGCCGTGCCACTCATCACCGAGCGGGTGAAGGCTTGTACGTCGTGGTCGGTGATGCGGCCTTTGAGGCCGGTGCCTTTGACCTCGGCCAGCGGCACACCCAGCTCGCGGGCAAACTTGCGCACCGAGGGTGATGCGTGTGGCAGGCCCAGCGTGTTGCCACCGGGTTGGTGGGCGGGTGCAGCCAGTGCCGCAGGTGCTACAGAAGGAGTAGCTACTTGCGCTTGTTCTACCTGGGCTACAGGCATATTTGACGTTGAAACAGTGGGCGCGGCAGCGCTGGCCACCGCAGCAGCCACCGCCGGGGCTGAGCCTTCCAGCACCACCAACAAGTCGCCAATATTGACCTTGTCGCCGAGCTTGACCTTGAGTTCTTTCACCACTCCGGCGGCGCTGGAGGGAATTTCCATCGACGCTTTGTCAGATTCGACGGTGATCAGGCTTTGCTCCAGCTTGATGCTGTCACCCACCTTGACCATGACCTCGATCACAGTCACGTCCTTGAAGTCGCCAATGTCGGGCACGCGCACTTCCACCGGGCCAGATGCTACAGAAACAGGAGCTGCTTGCGCAGGTGATACCTGGGCTGGAGCAGGTTTTTGTTCTGAAACGGCGGCCACGGGGGCAGCTGGGGCAACGGAGGCCTCGCCCGCCACTTCCAGCAACAGCACCAGCGAGCCTTGCTTCACCTTGTCGCCCAGCGCCACCTTGAGTTCCTTGACCACACCGGCGTGGCTGGATGGGATCTCCATCGAGGCCTTGTCGGACTCCACCGTGATCAGCGATTGTTCCGCCTTCACGCTGTCACCGGGTTTGACCAGCAGTTCGATCACTGCCACGTCGGCAAAGTCGCCAATGTCAGGGACTTTGATTTCAATGATTGCCATGTTTGTCTTCCTTTTTTGGTGTGCAGGACTTGTGACTACGACATCACATCGCTACGCAATATGAGTCTGCGCCACAAGTTGAATCTGCTTTATGCATAAAGCGGATTGACCTTGTCGGCCTGGATGTCATATTTGGCAATGGCCTCGGCCACCTTGCTCACGGGCAGTTGGCCCTCTTCACTCAGCGCCTTGAGTGCAGCCACCACAATGTAATAGCGGTTGATTTCAAAGTGTTCACGCAGTTTCGAGCGGAAGTCGCTGCGGCCAAAACCGTCGGTGCCCAGCACCTTGTAAGTACGGCCCTTGGGAATGAAGGAGCGAATCTGCTCGGCATAGGCCTTGATGTAATCGGTCGAAGCCACCACCGGACCAGCGTGCCCGTTCAGCTGCTGCGCCACAAACGGCACTTGCGGCTCGGCCGTGGGGTGCAGCAGGTTCTCACGTTCGCAGGCCTGGCCGTCGCGGGCCAGCTCGTTGAAGCTGGGGCAGCTCCACACGTCCGCCGTCACGCCCCAGTCCACCGCCAGCAGCTTCTGCGCCACAAAGCTTTCGCGCAGGATGGTGCCCGAGCCGAGCAACTGCACACGCGGGCCAGCCGCGCCTTCGGCGCCGGGTTTGCACAGGTACATGCCTTTGATGATTTGCTCTTCGGTGCCAGGGGTCAGGCCGGGCATGGCGTAGTTTTCGTTCAGCAAGGTCAGGTAGTAGAAGACGTTGTCCTGCTTCTCGACCATGCGTTTGAGGCCGTGGTGCAGGATCACGCCGACTTCATGCGCAAAGGTCGGGTCATAAGAAATGCAGTTGGGAATCGTGCCCGCCAGGATGTGGCTGTGGCCGTCTTCGTGTTGCAGACCTTCGCCGTTGAGCGTGGTACGCCCGGAGGTGCCGCCCAGCAAGAAGCCGCGCGCCTGCATGTCACCCGCTGCCCAGGCCAGGTCGCCAATACGTTGGAAGCCGAACATCGAGTAGTAGACGTAAAACGGCACCATGATGCGGTTGCTGGTGGAGTAGCTGGTGGCGGCGGCGATCCAGCTGGCCATGCCGCCGGCTTCGTTGATGCCTTCCTGCAGGATCTGACCCTTGACATCTTCCTTGTAGTACATGACCTGGTCTTTGTCGACCGGGGTGTACTGCTGGCCGGCCGGGTTGTAAATGCCAATCTGGCGGAACAGGCCCTCCATGCCAAAGGTACGTGCCTCGTCCACCAGAATCGGCACCACACGTGGGCCCAGCGCCTGATCACGCAGCAGCTGTGTCAAAAAGCGCACATAGGCTTGAGTGGTGGAGATTTCACGGCCCTCGGCAGTGGCTTCCATCACACTCTTGAAGTTGTCCAGCGACGGCACCGTGAACGACTCATCCGCCTTGGTGCGGCGATGCGGCAGATAACCACCCAGCGCCTGGCGGCGCTCGTGCAGGTAACGCATCTCGGGCGTGTCGTCGGCCGGTTTGTAAAACGGAATATCCTTGATCTGGCTGTCTGGCACCGGAATATTGAAGCGGTCGCGGAAGGTTTTGATGTCTTCGTCGGTCAGCTTCTTGGTCTGATGCACGTTGTTCTTGCCCTCGCCAGCCTTGCCCATGCCAAAACCCTTGACGGTCTTGATCAGCAGCACCGTGGGCTGGCCCTTGTGTTTGACAGCGGCGGCATACGCGGCATAAACCTTTTGCGGGTCATGGCCGCCGCGGCGCAGGTTCCAGATGTCGTCGTCACTCATCTTGGCCACCATCTCGGCGGTGCGCGGGTCGCGGCCAAAGAAGTTTTTGCGCACAAAGGCGCCGTCGTTGGCCTTGAAGGCCTGGTAGTCGCCGTCGAGCGTGTCCATCATGATCCTGCGCAGTGCGCCATCTTTGTCACGGGCCAGCAGCGGGTCCCAGTTGCTGCCCCACAGCAGCTTGATCACGTTCCAGCCGGAGCCGCGGAATTCACCTTCCAGCTCTTGCACGATCTTGCCGTTGCCACGCACCGGGCCGTCCAGGCGCTGCAGGTTGCAGTTGACGACAAAGATCAGGTTGTCCAGCTTCTCGCGCGCCGCCAAGCCAATCGCGCCCAGGCTTTCCACTTCATCCATCTCGCCGTCGCCGCAGAACACCCAGACCTTGCGGTTTTCAGTGTTGGCAATGCCTCGAGCGTGCAGGTATTTCAGAAAACGCGCCTGGTAGATCGCCATCAGCGGCCCCAAGCCCATCGACACCGTGGGGAACTGCCAGAACTCGGGCATCAGCTTGGGGTGCGGGTAGCTGGACAGACCCTTGCCCGCGGTTTCCTGGCGGAAGTTGAGCAGTTGCTCCTCAGTCAGCCGGCCTTCCATATAGGCGCGAGCATAGACGCCGGGGGCCACGTGGCCCTGGATATAGAGGCAGTCGCCGCCATGGTCTTTGCTCTCGGCATGCCAGAAATGGTTGAAGCCAGCGCCAAACATGTGGGCCAGCGAGGCGAAGGAGCCGATGTGGCCCCCCAAGTCACCGCCGTCTTCGGGGTGATGGCGGTTGGCCTTGACCACCATGGCCATGGCGTTCCAGCGCATGTAGGCGCGCAGGCGTTCTTCGATTTCGATGTTGCCAGGGCAACGTTCTTCCTGATCTGCCGGGATGGTGTTGACGTAGGCGGTGTTGGCTGAAAACGGCATGTCGATGCTGTTTTGGCGCGCGTGCTCCAGCAACTGCTCCAGCAGGTAGTGGGCCCGTTCAGGCCCTTCGGCCTGGATCACAGCGGACAACGCGTCCATCCATTCGCGGGTTTCCTGGCCGTCCACATCCATTGTGTTGATGCCGGGCGGGTTCTCGGGTACTGCTGACATGCTTGTCTCCTGTGTTATGGCTTGGCTATGGTAGTGGGATTACCCATTCTTGTCGCGGGAGGGATTTTAAGCAGACTTTGCTCAGAATTTCAAATTATGTTTTACGTATTCATAATATGAAATATTAAGCAGGAATTTGAGCCGGCGAACCCCTACACTTCCGCCATGCCTTTGCCCCCTCAACTGAAAAACATCATTCCCAGTCAGCTCCCGCCGGTGGCTGGCTTGAGGCGCTGGTGGTCCTCACAATCGCCGCAGCGACAGGACCGGTTTGCCATGCTGGCCCCGCTGGCGGCGGTGGTGCTGTTTCTAGCCGCCATCCTGTCGGCATTTGCCTACTTGCGTTTTGAGGAAATTGCCCGGGAGCGCGAGGCCCTGCACCGCGATGTGGAATACACCCAGCAGCGTTTGCGCTTGCGCCTGCTGGAACAGCAGGAACAATTCATGCGGTTTGCCCGCGAGATCGCCAGCCGCGAGATCTCCCATGCCGACTTTGTGACCCGGGCCGAGGCGCTGTCCACGCTGTTTCCCGAGCTGCAAAGTCTGACCTGGGTCGATGACAAGCAGCGCATCCGCGCGAACTTCGATCCCACCGGCGTGGTCACCCGCCTGACCAAGAATGATGCGGGCAACGTCTACATCAAGGAAACGCTGGACAACTTCCAGCTGACCCGCGATTTGCTGCTGCCGATCTATTCGTCACCCCACAAGCTGGCCGACGCACCCACCCGGCTGCAGTTGCACCTGCCGCTGATTGACAAGGCCAAATTCAAGGGCGACTTGCTGGCGCAATATTCGGTCGATGCCCTGTACCGGTATGGCATCCCGGACGAGGTTTCCTCCAAGTACGCCATTTCTTTTCATGATGCCGACGGCAAGGTGCTGGCCGGCACCACATTGACGGAAAAGGCTCTCACGCGCAGTTTGTTGCCCTGGGCCAATCCGATCAACGCCTATGACTTGCCGGTATCGCCGGTGGGCAATGGCTTGTCGATCCATGGTCAGGCCTACCGCACCTCATTGGGGGTGATCGGCAGCGGCTTGTTCTGGCTGGTGATGGTGCTTGCAGCCATCACCGCCTGGCTGCTGCTGGCCAACTGGCGCCACACCCGTCGCCGGATTCAGGCGCAAGATGCACTGGTGCGTGAAACGGCGTTTCGCCGCGCCATGGAAAACTCCATGCTCACCGGCATGCGTGCGCTGGACCTGCAGGGAAAAATCACCTATGTCAACGCGGCTTTTTGCAGCATGACAGGCTGGAGCGAGGAAGACCTGGTGGGCAAGACCGCGCCATTTCCCTACTGGCCCGAGGAAGATTACGACATCATGAAAGGCCGACTCTCCGAAGAGCTGGCCGGACGGGTGGAGCCCAGCGGCATCCAGTTGCGTGTGAAGCGCAAGGACGGCCGTATCATCGAAACGCGGCTTTATGTCTCGCCACTGATTGATTCTTTTGGTCAACAGACCGGCTGGATGACCTCCATGACCGACATCACCGAGCCCACCCGCGTGCGTGAGCAGTTGGCCGCCTCGCACGAACGCTTCACCGCAGTGCTGGAAGCGCTGGATGCGTCGATCTCGGTGGCGCCACTGGGCAACAATGAGCTGCTGTTTGCCAACAAGCTGTATCGCCTGTGGTTTGGTACCGAGGTACAAGGACATCTGCTGCTGGTGGCCGAGGCCGGTGTGCCAGCGCCGACCGCCAGTGACGAAGCGCAGGACACCGTGGACGTCTTTGCCGGCCTGCCAACCGACAATCTGCCCGACAAGGAAGCCGAGAGCGCCGAAATTTATCTGGGTAGTCTGGGCCGCTGGCTGGAAGTGCGCACCCGTTATCTGAGTTGGGTGGATGGGCGTCTGGCCCAGATGGTGATTGCCACCGACATCACGGCCCGGCGCAGTGCCGAGGAACAGGCCGAGCGGCAGGCCGAACACGCCCAGGCCTCCAGCCGTCTGATCACCATGGGTGAAATGGCCTCCAGCGTGGCCCACGAGCTTAACCAGCCACTGACGGCCATCAACAACTACTGCAATGGCATGGTTTCACGCATCAAGGCGGACCAAATCACCCAAGAGGAGTTGCTGGGGGCTCTTGAGAAAACCGCCCGGCAGGCCCATCGCGCCGGCCAGGTGATTCAGCGCATCCGCTCGTTTGTCAAACGCAGTGAGCCCAACCGCACCATCACCAGCGTGGTCACCATGGTGGCCGAAGCGGTGGAACTGGCCGAAATGGAGCTGCGCCGCCGCAACGTCAAGTTGTCCCAGTACCTGGCGCCCAGCTTGCCCAGCCTGGAGGTCGACCCGATCCTGATCGAACAAGTGTTGCTCAATCTGCTGAAAAACGCTGCTGAATCCATTGACGCCGCCCAGAAACCCACGGCCCAGCGCCTGGTGAAACTGCGGGTGACGCCCGCCGTGGTGGAGAACAAATCCGTGGTGGAATTCATGGTGATCGACTCCGGCCAGGGCATTGCGCCCGAGGTCATGGCCCGCCTGTATGAGGCCTTTCACTCCACCAAACCCGAAGGCATGGGCATCGGCCTGAGCCTGTGCCGTTCCATCGTCGAGTCACACATGGGCAGAATGAAAGCCGAGAACCTTTACAATGGCGACGCTGTAACCGGCTGCTGCTTTACTTTCTGGATACCTACCCCGGACCCATTACCAGCCGCGCCCACAAAGCGTTCTGAACAACAAGGAATTCAGGTTTCGCCATGAGTTTGATCCCCAAAAAAGGTACGGTATACGTCGTTGATGATGATGAGGCTGTGCGAGATTCACTGCAGTGGATGCTCGAAGGCAAAGACTACCGGGTGCGATGTTTTGACTCCGCCGAATCTTTCCTGAGCCGTTACGACCCGCGTGAAGTGGCGTGCCTGATTGTGGACATCCGCATGGCCGGCATGACCGGGCTGGAACTGCAAAACCGGCTGCTGGAAAGCCATTCCCCACTGCCGCTGGCGTTCATCACCGGGCATGGTGACGTGCCCATGGCGGTAGACACCATGAAAAAAGGGGCGATGGACTTCATCCAGAAACCTTTTAACGAAGAACAATTGGTGCCGCTGGTGGAACGCATGCTGGAACAGGCCAAGGACTCCTTTGCCGAATACCAGAGCGCCGTGGCCAGGGACGCCCTGATGGCCAAGCTGACCCTGCGCGAATCGCAGGTGCTGGAGCGCATCGTGGCCGGCCGGCTGAACAAACAGATCGCCGATGACCTGGGCATCAGCATCAAGACGGTGGAGGCACACCGTGCCAACATCATGGAAAAACTCAACGCCAACACGGTCGCCGACCTGCTCAAGGTAGCGCTCGGCCCGAACGCCGTCAAGGCTTGACCAGACCCTGTTTTTGCTATTACATAGATAGCTACATACGCCCGTCCTATCCGGGCTGGCTGGCTTTTTGATTGATCGGCTGACAAATGAATACATCCACTTCTGGCGCCCAGCTCATTGACGGTGTGGCACTGTCGCAAAAACTCCGCACCGATGTGACCGCCCGGGCACAAGCCCTCAAGGCCCGTGGCATCACCCCCGGCCTGGCCGTCATTCTGGTTGGTGACAACCCCGCCAGCCAGGTCTATGTACGCAACAAAGTCAAGGGCTGCCAGGACTGCGGTTTCCATTCGGTGCTGGAAAAATACGACGCCAGCATGACTGAATCCGAGCTGCTGGCACGCATTGAGGCCCTCAACCATGACCCGGCCATCCACGGCATCCTGGTGCAGCTGCCGGTGCCCAAGCACATCAATGCGGCCAAGGTGATTGAAGCCATCTCGCCGGCCAAGGACGTGGACGGCTTCCATGTGGCCAGCGCTGGTGCCCTGATGACCGGCATGCCCGGTTTCTGGCCCTGTACGCCCTATGGCTGCATGAAGATGCTGGAATCCATCGGTTACGACCTGCGCGGCAAACATGCCGTGGTGATTGGTCGCTCCAACATCGTCGGCAAACCCATGGCCTTGATGCTGCTGGAAAAAAACGCCACCGTGACCCTGTGCCACAGCGCCACCCATAACCTCAAGGCCATGACACTGCAGGCCGACGTGATTGTTGCCGCCGTGGGCAAGCGCAATGTGCTGACGGCCGACATGGTCAAACCCGGCGCCGTGGTGCTGGACGTGGGCATGAACCGCAACGACGAAGGCAAGCTGTGTGGCGATGTCGACTTTGAAGGTGTGCGCCAGGTGGCCAGCGCCATCACCCCGGTGCCCGGCGGCGTTGGCCCCATGACCATCACCATGCTGCTGGTCAACACCCTGGAAGCTGCCGAACGCGCTGCACCATAAAACCGATGAACAATCCCCTGCTCTCTTTTGACGACCTGCCGCAGTTTGACCTGATCCACCCGGAGCACGTCGAACCGGCCATCGACCAGTTGCTGGAACAGGCCAGCCTGGCCCTGGAGACGGTCACGGCCCCGGCCTTTGAAACCAGCTGGAATGCCATTGCCCGTGTGCTGGACGTGGCCACCGAACGCCTGTCCCGTGCCTGGGGTAGCGTGAGCCACCTCAACAGCGTAGCCGACACACCTGAACTGCGCGCCGCCTACAACGCTGCACTGCCCAAGGTGACCGAGTTCTACACCCGCCTGGGTGCCGATGAGCGGCTGTATGCCAAATACAAGGCCATCAGCCCTGACAACCTGAACACCGAGCAACGCCAGGCCCACCAGAACGCCCTGCGCAATTTTGTGCTGGGTG
The DNA here is from genome assembly GCF_028689305.1 of Rhodoferax sp. Lineage (GTDB taxonomy): Bacteria > Pseudomonadota > Gammaproteobacteria > Burkholderiales > Burkholderiaceae_C > Rhodoferax. The sequence goes on from NZ_JAQTWM010000098.1 coordinate 8,715, forward strand.
GCGCTGAGCTGCAAGGCGCTGACCGCACCCGCTTTGCCGAGATTCAGGAACGCCAAGCAGCGCTGAGTCAGAAGTTCAGCGAAAACGCCCTGGATGCCACCGATGCCTTTGCCTACTACGCACAAGCCGATGAACTCGACGGTGTGCCCGCCGACGTGCTGCAGACCGCGCAGAAGGCGGCCCAGGCTGACGACAAGGAAGGTTACAAACTCACGCTGAAAATGCCGTGTTACCTGCCGGTGATGCAGTTCGCCCGCAACAGCGCCCTGCGCGAAAAACTCTACCGCGCCTATGTCACCCGCGCTTCCGATCAGGCGCCCGAGGACAGCCGTCAGTTTGACAACTCGGCCCTGATCAACGAGATGCTGGCCCTGCGCCTGGAAGAGGCCCAACTGCTCGGGCACGCCAATTTTGGCAGCCTGTCGGTGGTGCCCAAGATGGCCGAGTCGCCCGAACAGGTGATCAACTTCCTGCGTGACCTGGCCAACCGTGCCCGCCCCTACGCCGAGCAAGATCTGGCCGACCTGCGGGCCTTTGCGGCCCAGCAGCTGCAGCTCGACGACCCGCAACCTTGGGACTGGCCCTACATCAGCGAAAAATTCAAGGAAGCGCGCTACGCCTTCAATGAGCAGGAAGTCAAACAGTACTTCCCGCTGCCCAAGGTGCTGGCCGGCCTGTTCAGGATTGTCGAAACCCTGTTTGAGGTACAGATTCGCCCGGACCACGCACCGGTCTGGCATGAGGACGTGCGCTTTTACCGCCTTGAACGTGCGCAGGCCCAGGGTGCGCCCCAGCTGGTGGGCCAGTTTTACCTGGACCCCGCTGCGCGCAACGGCAAACGTGGCGGCGCCTGGATGGACGATGTACGCGCCCGCTGGTTGCGCCCCGACACCGGGCAATTGCAAACCCCGGTCGCTCATCTGGTGTGCAACTTTGCCTCGGGCGTGGCCGGCAAACCGGCCCTGCTGACACATGACGACGTCACCACCCTGTTCCATGAATTCGGCCACGGCCTGCACCACCTGCTCACCCAAGTGAACGAGCGGGACGTCTCTGGCATCAGCGGTGTCGAATGGGACGCCGTCGAACTGCCCAGCCAGTTCATGGAGAACTTCTGCTGGGAATGGGACGTGCTCCAGAGCATGACCGCCCACGTCGACACCGATGCACCGCTGCCACGCACCCTGTTTGACAAGATGCTGGCCGCCAAGAACTTCCAGAGCGGCATGCAGACCCTGCGCCAGATCGAATTTGCGCTGTTTGACATGCTGCTGCACACGGCCCATGACCCGGCTCAGGACATCATGCCGTTGCTCAACCAGGTGCGCGCTGAGGTGGCTGTGCTGCAGCCGCCCAGCTGGTCGCGCACCGCCCACACCTTCAGCCACATCTTTGCCGGTGGTTACGCTGCGGGTTACTACAGTTACAAATGGGCCGAGGTGCTCAGCAGCGATGCCTATGCTGCTTTTGAAGAAACCGTTGGTGCGGACGGCCTGCCCAGCATCGACATGGGTCGGCGCTACCGCCAGGCCATCCTGGAAGCCGGTGGCAGCCGCCCGGCCATCGAATCCTTCAAGGCCTTTCGTGGCCGCGAGCCCACGCTGGACGCGCTGCTGCGCCACCAGGGCATGGCCTGACGTTTTTTCTGGAGAACACGGCAATGTCATCTTTTTCCACTCACTTGCCAGGCAACAGGTTGACGCAACGCGGCGCCAGTTTCTGGCGGATGGGCACCATCGGCGCCACATTGGCTCTGGCGGCGTTGACGACTGGCCAGGCTGCCGCCCAAACCGTCTACCGCAGTGTTGGCCCCGACGGCCGTGTCACCTTTTCCGACACACCACCGGCCAAGGCGGTCCAGACCCAGTCGCTGGAAGGCCCCGCTGCCGCTGCTTCAGCCAGCGGGCAGGCGCTGCCATTTGCACTGCGCCAGGTGGTGAGTAAATACCCGGTCACCCTCTATACCTCGACCAACTGCGCACCCTGCGACAGCGGCCGCAACCTGTTGCGTGGCCGGGGCGTGCCATTCACAGAAAAAACCGTCACCACCGAAGAAGATATCGGCGCCCTGCAGCGCCTGACGGGCAGCAGCACGCTGCCCTTTCTGATGGTTGGCGCCCAACACATCAAAGGTTACTCAGACGTCGAATGGACACAGTACCTTGGCGCCGCTGGGTATCCTGAGAAGAGCCAGCTGCCCGCAGGTTACCGCAACCCGGCTGCCACACCCTTGGTGACCGCCGCCGCCGCCACACCAACCGCAGCCGCCAGCGCGCCCGACACCCGCCAGCCCAAACCAGGCCCCACACCGCCGCCAGCCCCCGTCAAACGTGTCAACCCGGACAACCCGGCCGGCATCCAGTTCTGACAGCCGCCAGTCCGTTTATCCATCAAAAAAACCCCCTGATCGTCATCCGACAGGGGGTTTTGTCATTGGGCAAAGCCATTCAGCAACAGCCGCCCGCCGTCAAAGACATCTCCGCCTAATGCCAATTCGCCGCAATCACCGTGTTCAATGAACCCTGGTAGGCCGCTGGCAGTGTGGTTTGCCCCGCCGCAGGCGGTGCAAAGCTGGCCATGGCACTGACCAGGTTTTGGACTTGACTGTCAAGCAGGGTTTTGCCGTCACTGGTTTTGATTTGCTCAACGTGATATTGACTACCCAAGTACCAGTTTTGCAACGTGACACTGTCCTGCGTGCCGATCAAGCTGACGGTGAGATCATTGCCAACTTGACTGAACCAGAGCTGGTCTGATTGCACCCCCTCCAGCGTCAACAGGTCTTGGCCATTTCCGTCGAGCAACAAATCCTGTCCATCCCCACGTGCATATAAATATCGATCATTCCCCCATAGTTCATTGATGATTTGATCGTTGCCCAGCCCTCCACGTACCGTGTCACCCCCACCCCCTGGGTGAATGATGTCATCCCCAGCCCCAGCGTCGATGGTGTCGGCAGCCCAGGCAGAGGTGATCTGGTCATTGCCACTCCCGCCACTGATGTTGCTACTGCCTCCGGGCGCATGGATGATGTCATTACCATCCCCACCCCGAAACGTATCTGTGCCCCAGCCTCCGGTGAGTGTGTCATCACCCTCGCCTCCGTCGAGCACATTGCCAGGGCCTCCGGTAGCGTTCAACACATCATTGCCGCTGTCACCATAGAGCGTACTGCTGGCCCAACTGCCAGTGAGTGTGTCATTGCCTGCCCCACCATGCAGTGGGGTGTTGTTGGCATCAGCTGTCAGCGTATCGTTACCAGCCAAGGGATCAGGTGCAGCCACAACAACACCG
>NZ_JAQTWM010000099.1 GCF_028689305.1 Rhodoferax sp.
GGCGGGATCGGCGGCAGGGTGACGCCGCTGGAGACGATGCCCGCGCCGGTCATCTCGGGCGTGACTTTGACGGGAATACCGGCCTTTTTATCGACAGGCTTGGCGGTCTGGGCCAAGGTGGTCGCCGGCAGTGCCAGCAGGGTGGTCAGCGCCAGCAGCGCTGGGGCCAGGCGGAAACGGGCATGGTGTGGCATGGAGATCCTTGTTGCTATATATTTTGTAGCTTCTTAGGCAGATTTTTACCGGGCTGGAGGCCAAAAAGCCTTGAATTTTACGTGGCAGCGTCAGGGGCTTTCAAAAACCGCTCGCCCGTGCAGCGGGTTGGTGTCGCGCATGTTGTCTTTGAAATGCTTTTGCCACAGTGCCAGTTGTGCCGCCGAGAGTTCCAGCGGCTGCTTCATCACCAGCCACGCCACCCCTTCGGTACAGGGCGCGGCGGTCAGTGAGCCGCTGTAGCGGTAGTAGCCGCGTTGCGCGGGCAGCAGGTCGATGGCGCTGACCTGCACCTGGGGGTGCGTGTGGTCGCCGTCCACCTTGGCCGGAATGTGTGGCAGCAGGCTGGCCAGCAGCGGGTTTTCTGCGCCCAGGCGAAACGGCACCACGATGACCAGCAACTGGCCCGAGCGGCTTTTGTGCAGGATGTGCGCCGCAAACGGAAAGTGTTCCCCTTTGATCTGGTCGCCGCCCGGGGTGTGAAAGTGGAACTGCTGCAGCGTGTAGTGCTCCTGGCCCAGCACCAGTTCGCCGCGCTTGTCAAAACGCACCCGCGCGGTGTGGCCGTCATTGGCGATGCGCAGCGCCGCCTTCGGGTAGCTGGGCGCCATGGCGGGCTGCTTGGTGCCGGTGACCGATTCGGCGGTGATGTTGATGGGGGACTGGCGGTGGCCGCTGTCGCACAAAGAGGCCGCCTGGCTGACGGCTGCGCTCAACAGGAGCGGGTAAACAGTAAGTTTCATGATTGGATGGGCTGCTTGCCAAATGGCAGGGTGCCGATGGTAGCTGGCAAATATCGCTGCCGCTGCGCCGACGCCGGGCCGGGGGCAAGGCAAAATCGGGGCATTTTTCACGCGGGTCCTTTTCACCATGTCCACCAACACCTCCTCCCCGGCGGCAGCCGAACCGCTGGCGACAGCTGCTTTTGACGAACTCGACACCATTTTGGATGACTTGCGCACGCGCGACGACGAAATCCCGCAGTGGGAGTTTTGCGAAGGCTTCATGGCCGCGCTGATCTGTTGCCGCCGGGTCGTCCCACCGTCCGAATACTTGCCGGTGCTGCTGGGGTCCGAGCCGGACGACGCTTCGCCGAGCGCACCGTTTGCCGATGACGCCCAGTTTGAACGCTTCATGACCTTGTGGGGGCAGCGCTGGAACGAAGTCGCCGCGGCGCTCAACACCCCGGTTGAAGCCCTGGACGACGAACGCGCCTACCAGCCCGAGGTGATGGACCTGCGCGGCGCCATTGCCGCGCTGACACCCGAGCAGCGCGCCGAGATGGGGGATGCCCCGGTGCCTTCGTTTGGCCAGATCTGGGCGATTGGCTTCATGTATGCGGTAGAAAACTGGCCCGAAGAGTGGGCGCCGCCGCGTGACCGCGACGCCGCCAAGGTGCTCGACGCTGCGCTGGAATGTGTGGTGGCGCTGACCGAAGACGACACCGCGCCGCCATCGGTGGCCGCGTTTGAAGAAGGTGGTGAGCCGACCATGAGTGAACAGCGCCTCAATGATTTTGCCGACGCGATCTGGGCGGTGTATGACCTGCATGAACTCTGGCGCAACATCGGCCCGCGCGTCGAAACCGTGCACCGTGTTGCCACGCCAGGCCGCAACGACCCATGCTCTTGTGGCAGCGGCAAAAAATACAAGAAGTGCTGCGGCGCCTGAACCGCCGCCCGGCCGGCCTCAGGCGCTGAAAAAGGCCCGCAGCCGGTGGGCTGTGTCCTCGGGCAGTTCTTCCGGGATGAAATGCCCGGCGGGCACGGCGGCGCCGGTGACTTGGCCCGCACACTGGGCCTGCCACAGCGCCAGCGGCTTGAACAGGCGCTGCACCACCCCGCGTTCCCCCCACAGCACCAGCGTGTCGCAGGCGATTTTTTGACCCTGGGCCCGGCTGCTGCGGTCATGCGCCAGGTCGATGCCGGCGCTGGCACGGTAGTCCTCACACATGGCATGGATGGTGCCGGGCAGGCCAAAGCAGCGCTCGTATTCGGCCAGCGCGGCGGGCTCGATGTGACCCAAGCCACCTGTGCCCCAGCCGCCGAGTTTGTGGTGCAGGTAGGCCAGGGCGTTGCCGCCAATCATCAGCTCGGGCAGCGGGCTGGGCTGGATCAGGTGAAACCAGTGGTAGTAATGCCTGGCAAATTCAAAGTCGGTGGCGTCATACATGTCCAGCGTGGGTGCGATGTCGATCACAGCCAGGTGGCTGACCCGCTCGGGGTGGTCCAGCGCCAGCCGGTGCGCCACCCGGCCACCCCGGTCATGGCCGCAGACGCCAAAACGCTGGATGCCCAGGGACTCCATCAGCGCCACCAGGTCTTGCGCCAGGGTGCGTTTGCTGTAGTTGCTGTGGTCGGCCAGCCCGGGAGCCTTGGCCGAGTCACCATAACCGCGCAGGTCGGGCAGCACCAGATCAAAGTCCTCGACCAACCGCGCGGCCACCCGGTGCCACATCACATGACTTTGCGGGAAACCGTGCAACAGCAGCAGGGCCGGGCGTCGGCCCATGGCGCCCCGCGTGACGCGGGCGTGGAGCTGGGTGCCGTTCACGGCGAACTGACGCAACTCGAAATTTTCAAACCAGTTCATGGGCTGCTCCGTTGCTTCAGGGGTGGTGGTGGGTGGGGCTGATGGCGTCATGAGATCAACTGGGGCAGAGCCCCGGCCAGGAAATCATAAACCCGGCGTATGCGTGGATTGGTCCTGATCTCGCGGTGCACCGCCAGCCACATCGGCAAGGGGGGAACTTTCAGCTGGCCGGGCAATACCTCGACCACCTCGGGTTCGCGGTGGGCCAGATAGGCGGGCGCAAAACCAATGCCCAGGCCGGCGCGTACCGCCTGCCATTGCACGATGTAATCGTCGCTGCGCAGCACAAACAGCTCACGCGTCACCGGGTAACCCATGGCGGCAAACCCACGCAGGATCGACGTGTCGGTGTCGCTGCCGATCAGCGCATGCTGCAGCAGGTCCTGGGGCTGGCGCAGCGGGGCACGGCGCGTCAGGTAGCTCTTGTGGGCATAAGCGCCAAGCCTGACCTGGCCGAGCTTGCGGGCCACCAGCGAACCTTGCTCGGGACGGACCATGCGCACGGCAATGTCGGCTTCGCGGCGCAGCAGGTTGCTGATCTGGTTGCTGGAGACCAGTTCGATCTGGGTGTCGGGCAGGCTTTGGCGCAGCTGGGCCAGCAGCGGCGGCATCAGGTGCACGGCCACCGGCACGCTGGCGGTGATGCGCACCGTGCCGCTGGTTTGTGTTTGGGCGCTGGCCAGGGTGCGGGTGAGCTGGTTGGCACCGGCTTCCATGCTGCGCGCCGCCTCGGCCAGTTGCAGCGCCATGCTGGTGGGTACCAGTCCGCGCCCGGTGCGCTCGAACAGCACCACCCCCAACTGGCTTTCCAGCTCGGCGATGTGCCGCCCAACGGTGGGCTGGCTGGCCTGGATGACACGCGCCGCGCCCAGCAGGCTGCCCTGATCGAGCACGGCCAGAAAGGAGCGGATCAGGGACCAGTCGAAGTGATTCATTTTTGCATGGGTGGTATAGAGTTTTATGCAATTGTGTAACAAACCGCCATAACCCACAATCGCGGACCTCACCACTTTCACAGGATAAAGTCATGTCCTCCACGGTATTGATTCTGGGCGCCCGCGGCCGTTTTGGCCTGGCGGCGGCCCGTGCTTTTGCCGACGCCGGTTGGCGCGTGCTGGCGCAGATGCGCCCCGGCACCAGGCCGCCCGCTGAAGCCGCCGGGGACGCACGCATCGAGTGGCTGGCCGCCAATCTGCAAGACAGCACGGCGCTGGCCGGTGCGGCGGCTGGTGCCTCGGTACTGGTGCATGCAGTCAATCCCGCGTACACCCACCGGGCCTGGAAAGCCCAGGCGCTGCCGCTGCTGGAGGCCACCATCCAGATCGCCCGGCTGCTGGGCGCCACCGTGATGCTGCCCGGCAATGTCTACAACTTTGGTGTCGACATGCCGGCCGTGTTGAACGAGGACACGCCGCAAGAGGCCCGCACCGTCAAGGGCCAGATCCGCATCGGCATGGAGGAACACTTGCGGCGCTCGGGCGTGCGCGGGGTGGTCATCCGTGCCGGCGATTTTTTTGGCAGTGGCCGTGGCAGTTGGCTGGACCTGGTGTTGGCCAAAGACCTGCGCCGGGGCGTGTTGACCTACCCTGGGCCGCAGGACGTGGGCACGGCCTGGGCTTATCTGCCGGATCTGGCGCGCACCTTCGTGGCTGTGGCAGCGCGGCGCGGGCAGCTGCGCCCGTTTGAGCGGCTGCATTTTCGTGGGCATCAGGCCACCGGCCAGCAGTGGCTGGATGCCATCACGCCGCTGGCGCGGGAACAGGGCTGGCTTCAACCGGAGGCGGCGCTCAAGTTGCGCCATTTACCCTGGCCGCTGATGCGCGTGGGCGCTTGGCTGCTGCCCACCTGGGCGGCCTTGGTGGAAATGCGCTATTTGTGGGACACCCCGCACACGCTGGACAACACCCGGCTGCAAGCGTTGATCGGGGACGAACCCCATACCCCGTGGCCGGTGGCGGTGCGGACGGCGCTGGCTGATCTGGGTCTGCTGGCGCACCGCGCTGGCGTGACGTCAGGGATGGGGGTCAGCCGCGCAGCAGGCTGAACGCCAGCAACCCCATGGTCAGCGCAATCAGGCCATCCAGCAGGCGCCAGGCGGTGGTGGTCTGAAACAGCGGCGCCAGGAAACGGGCGCCAAACCCCAGTGCCGCAAACCAGACCACACTGGCCAGGCCGGCGCCGGCACCAAAAATCCAGCGCCCGGATTCACCACGCTGGTTGGCGATCGACCCCAACAGCACCACGGTGTCCAGATACACATGCGGGTTCAGAAAGGTGAAGCCAAAACAGGCGGCCAGCGCGGTGGAGAGCGGGATGCCGGAGGCCTGCTCCAGCTGCATGTGGCTGCCTTGCCAGGCGCGTTGTGCCGCCAGTGCACCGTAGACGGCCAGAAACAGGGCGCCGCCATAACGGGTCAGGGTCATCAGCGTGGTGTTGCCCTGGATCAGCACACCCGCGCCGCCAATGCCGGCGGCAATCAGTACCGCGTCAGACAGAGCACAGAACGCCACCAGCGGCAGCACATGCTCACGGCGCAGTCCACAGCGCAGGACAAAGGCATTTTGTGAGCCAATGGCCACAATCAGGGCCAGGCCCGTGGCAAAGCCTCGCCAGAGATCGGTGCTCAACGTTGCAAAGTGGCGTCTTCGATCAACACCTTGTAGCTGTAGCCGGCGCCGAAGTCCTTGTCGGCGCGAACCATTCCTGACACGGTCAGCACCTCACCCAGTTTGGCATTCGCGGTGGTGGTCACCAGAATGTCATGGGTGCTGCTGGCTTGGGCGCCGGAGCCATCACGCAGGTGAATCCAGTTTTTGCCCATGATCGCTGCGTTGTACTTGACGACCTTGCCGCTGATTCGGACCGGCTTGTCCTTGAGCTTGGCGCTCTGCGTCACCACTTCGGCCACGGTGTAGGCATTGGGGCCGCTGGCCTTGGGCACGTTGACCGGACCGATGTCTGGCGCCTTGCTGGCCCCGGTGTGCGGGTTGGTGGCGCCAGTGCCGCCGAGGGTGCCAAAAAGAATGGTGGCAAAGGTCTTCTTGAGCGTTTTGCTCTCGAAGTTTTCCATGACACTGACATTTTCAATCGTGACTTTGGCGCCTTTCTGGAGGCTGACCTTGTTGACGGCCGCCCAGGTTTCACCCTGCTGGGTCTTGAGCCGCAGGTAGGTGTAGGCCTCAACCTCCCTGACTTCCAGCACCTCACCCGTCACGGTGCTGAGCATCGGGGTTTGCGCCGACCAGGCGGGGTTGGCCAGCAGCGCAGACAAGGCCAGGCACGGGGCTAGCCACAGTTTGATGTTCATAAAAGGGGGGGCTCCGAGGTGGCTTGAGCAGGAAATTCTACGCTGACGGTCAGCCCGCGGCCGTCCAGTCCGCCGGACAACCCAATCCGGCCGTGATGCAGTTCGGCAATACGCTGGCAGATGGACAGACCCAGGCCGGTGCCGGGCTGGTCCTGCCGGGCGATCCGGTAAAAGCGTTCAAACACACGCTGGTGTTGTTCGGGCGCAATGCCCGGTCCGTTGTCACTCACCTGCAACTGCACACCCTGCGCAAGAGGCTGGATCGAGACGGCAATGTGACCATGGTCTTCGGTGTATTGAATGGCGTTGTCGACAAGGTTGGACAGCAGCATCGACAACATGTCGGCGTTGCCCATCAGGGGCGGCAGATCGGGAGGCACGGACAGTTCAAGCGTCTGGTCGCGCTGCAGGGCTTTGGGGGCCAATTCGGCACAGACGGTCTCGGCGATGTGGCCCAGCGCCACGGGTTGAAACTCGGGGCGGGTTTGCTCGGGGTCAAGCCGGGCCAGCGCCAGCATCTGATTGACCAGGCGGATGGCTCGGCCCACACCAGTCTGCAACTGGTCCATCGCCAGCGTTCGCTGGGCCGGGTCGTCCACATGGCGGGTGGTGTAGAGCTGGGCCTGGATGGCTGCCAGCGGTGTGCGCAATTGGTGGGCTGCATCGTCGGTGAAGCGCCGTTCCTGTTCCAGCGTGTCAGCCATGCGTCTGAGCAGCGCGTTGAGTGCCGAAACCATCGGTCTCACTTCCGCCGGGACATCGACCTCCGCCAGCAAGGTCAGGTTGTCGGCCTGGCGCTTGGCGATTTCATGGCGCAGCTCATCCAAAGGGTGCAGGCCGCGCCGAATCGACAGCCACAACAGCACGAACAGCACCGGCAGGCCCAGCACGAGTGGGGTGGCTGCACCAACCACCATGTTGCGGATCAGGTCCTGGCGGAAGTCGTGCGGTTCGGAGACGATGACACGCACGCCGTGATTGCGGTCATGAAAACTGTAATGGTGCCAGAGGTAACCGTCCGGGTCGGTGGTATCGGAAAAACCCAGTTCGTCGGTTGGCACGGTGCTCAGGGCATTGGCCGAGCGCAGCAGCAGGCGGCCGTCATCGCGCCAGAGTTGGTAACGCAGATGGTTGCCGTATTGCATGCGTTTGGCGGCTCCCGAACTGCTGCTGGTGTCGGGCCTGTTGCCGGCAGGCACGGTGTTTTCCGGACGGTCCGGCAGGTCGGTGCCACCGCTGAACAGCTGTTCGATTTCGGCCGACGTCAGGGTGGACGGCAGCGCATGAATGGCATCGTCGTCCGGGTCCATCAGGTGCAGGAAGGCCTTGGCGGTGCGGGCCAGATGCACGTCATAAAGCTCGTCCACCCGGTCGATGTTGTCACGGGTGGTCAGGACGGCGATGGCCGCCCAGTACAGCAGGCTCGCCAGCCCCAGCGTGATCAGCAGGCGCTGGCTCAGGGAAATTTTTTTGGAGAGGATCACGATGCCGCGTTGATGATGGTGTAACCCACACCGCGGACGGTTCTGAGCCGGGCTTCGCCGATTTTTTGCCGCAGGTTGTGAATATGGACTTCCAGGACGTTGCTCTCGCCGTTGCGATTGGGGCCAAACAATGCCTCTTCGAGCCGGCCACGTGGAATGACCTGGCCGGTTTCTTCCATCAACAACTGCAACAGGTCAAACTCCTTTCTCGACAGGTTCAGCAGTTGGCCGTTGCGTGTGGCCACGCGGGTGTCGGCATCCAGGGCCAGATCACCGTTCTGGATCCGCCCGACGTAGCCGGCCCGGCGGATCAGTGCGCGCAGGCGGGCGATCAGCTCTTCCATGTCGGTGGTCTTGACCAGGAAATCGTCGGCGCCGGAGTCAAAACACATCACCTTGTCGCGGGTGGTGTCGCGGGCGGTGAGCATCAGCACCGGCAGGCTGCTGCCATCGGCGCGGATTTGTTTCAGCAGCGTCAGGCCATCCAGTCCGGGCAGGGTGATGTCCAGCACCATGGCGCGGAAATGTTCGCGTTGCAACAGGTCGTAGGCGGCCTGCCCGTCCATGACCCAGTGCGCATTGAACCCGGCCTCGTTCAGCGCCACCTGCAGACTGGCGCCCAGCTGGGCATCGTCTTCCACTATCAAGAGCCGCATGATGTTTCCTCCCTATTGATGATTTGCAGCAATCCGTCCAGAGCGTAGCGCACGCTGGCCTGGCGCACGGCGGCGCGATCACCGGCAAAGTGCTGCACCGCACTGCTCAGCCCGCTCGGGGTGGCCCAGGCAAACCACACGGTGCCCACCGGTTTGCCAGGGCTGCCACCAGCGGGGCCAGCCACGCCAGTGACGGCCAGCGCCACCTGCGCGTGTGAGTGTGCCAGCGCCCCGCTGGCCATGGCACGTGCGACCGGCTCGCTGACGGCGCCATGGGCCTCAATCAAGGTCGGCGCCACCCCCAGCAGTTCGGTCTTGGCGGCGTTGGCGTAACTCACAAAACCGCGCTCAAACCAGACACTCGAGCCCGCCAGATCGGTGCAGGCCGCGGCCATCAGGCCCCCGGTGCAACTTTCGGCGGTTGCCAGCATCCAGCGTTTTTTGATCAGTAAATTGGCTACTAGCCCGCATATCTGGCTGGTAGTGTGCTCTTTATTCAGTAGCATTTCAGACATCACCAACTCCGCCACAAGGCCAGCACCAGCAAGACACAAAAGGCCGCCACCAGATCGTCCAGCATGATGCCCCAGCCTGCCTTGCGCCAGGCGGCAGGGTCGCTGGCCGGGTCCACGTCGTGAAACAACTGGTCGGCCCAGGCCACCGGGCCCGGCTTGACCGCGTCAAAAAAACGGAACAGGGCAAACGCCGCCAGTTGCCCCGCAAACCCGGTCGGGCTGATCAGCCACAACACCAGCCAGAAGGCCACCACTTCGTCCCAGACGATGCTGCCGGGGTCCAGCACCCGCAGGTGGCGGGCGGTGACGGTGCAGGCCCACCAGCCCAGCGGCACGGACGCGGCAATCACCAGCCCCCACTGCACTTCGGTCAGCAGCGGTTGCAGCACCCAGAACGCCAGCCAGGCCCACAGCGTGCCCATGGTGCCGGGCGCCTTCGGACTCAGGCCCGAGCCAAAACCCAGCGCCAGCACATGCGCCGGGTGGCTCAGCATGAAACGCGCGGTGGGCGCAAGCGGGCGGGAAGCAGCATCAAAATCAGGCATGGCGCCATTATCGTGGTGGCCGCAGGGGGTGACGCCACGGTGTTGGCGGCGCATAATTTCCGGCCATGAATACCCTTGTTGATGCATCCCTGTCTCCGGCCACGGCCGGGTCTATCACCCGGGTGGCGGGCCTGCGGGTGGGCCATTTCACTGATCTGCGCCGCCCCACGGGCTGTTCGGTGGTGATCGCCCCGGCCGGTGCGGTGGGTGGGGTTGATGTGCGGGGGGCGGCGCCCGGCACCCGTGAAACCGATTTGCTGGCGCCGTGCAATCTGGTGGAGCGGGTCCACGCGGTGTTGCTCAGTGGCGGTAGCGCCTGGGGGCTGGATGCCGCCAGTGGTGTCATGCGCTGGCTGGAAGAGCAGGACATTGGTTTTGACGTGGGGGTGGGGCGCCTGCCGCTGGTGCCCGCCGCCGTGCTGTTTGACCTGACCGTGGGCGACGCCCACATCCGGCCTGATGCCCAGGCAGGCTACTTTGCCTGTGTGGCCGCCTCCAGTGAGCATCCGGCCGAGGGCAATGTCGGCGCGGGTGCCGGTGCCACGGTGGGCAAGATTTTTGGCTTTGAACGCGCCATGAAAAGCGGCATCGGCACCGCCTCGGTCACGGTGGATGGCGTCACCGTGGGGGCACTGGTGGCGTGCAACGCCTTGGGTGATGTGATCCACCCCGACACCGGGATGGTGCTGGCGGGCGCACGCAGCCAGGATGGGCAGACCCTGCTGGACAGCCGCCAGGCGCTGTTGCACGGTGCCTCGCCCAGTGTGCTGCTGGGCGGCACCAACACCACCATTGGGGTGGTGGCCACCGATGCCGTCATCAGCAAAACGCAGGCGCATCGGCTGGCGGTGGTGGCGCATGACGGGCTGGCGCGCTGCATCAACCCGGTGCACACCCCGCTGGACGGCGACACCCTGTTTGCCCTGGGCACCGGCCTGTCGGGCCAGCGCCCCAGCATGCTGCTGCTTGGCACCATGGCCGCCGAAGCCACCGCCCTGGCGACCCTGCGCGCGGTGCGCGCCGCCAGCGACCTGAAGGTGGGCGAGCTGCTCCTGCCGTGCGCCGCTTCCATCGGGCTTGGGCGTTAACTGGCGGGGCTGTCCATCTGGGCCATCCACTGCGCCCAGTAGTCGATGCAGGCGCGGATTTTCGGCAGGCGCTGGCGTTCCTGCAGCATCACCGCCACGATCGGGTGATGCTGGCTGTCGAGCTGGTCCTGCAGCACCGGCACCAGCTCGCCGCTGCGGATCAGCGGCGCCGCCAGCACCTGCATCACCCGCCCCAGCCCGACCCCGGCGCGTGCCAGCGCCAGCGTCAGGGCTGAGTTGTCGGTCCGGGTGTAGCCGCGCGCCGGGTAGAAGGCGGCTTTGGTGCCGCCCTGCAGCGGCCACTGGTTGATCTGCGGGTTGATGCTGCTGGTGATCAGCCGGTGCTGATCCAGCTCAGCCACACTGCGTGGGGTGCCAAAACGCGCCAGGTAATCGGGTGAGGCCACCAGCGTGCGGCCAAAATGCCCGATCTGCCGCGCCACCAGCGTGTCCTGGGTCACCTGCCCGGTGCGGATGGCGATGTCGATACCCTCACGCGCCATGTCGACGATGCGGTCATCGGCGCTGATGTCCACATGCAGTTGCGGGTACTGTGTGTACAGGCCGTTCAGGCTCGGGGCAATCAGCATCTCGGCCAGCACCGGGCTCACGCTGAGGCGGACCCAGCCGCTGGGCGCGTTGAGCTTGCCGCTGAGTTCGGTGGCCAGCTCGTCCGACGTGCTCAACAGTTGGCGGCCGTAACTCAGCAGGATGTCACCCTCGTCGGTCAGGCTCAGGCCATGGGTGCTGCGATGCAGCAGCCGGGCACCGCAGGCTGCCTCCAGCCGGGCCAGCGCCCGTGTCACCTGGCTGACCGGCGCGTGGCGCTCCCGGGCGGCGGCGGACAAGGTGCCCAGCTCGGCAATGCGGGTGAACAGCGCGACGTCATCAAGTTGGAGTTGCATGGGTGGATTTTGCTTTGTTTTGCAAAAAACGCAAAACAGATTTGAATTTTGTCCAGTTTCAGAGGGCTTGTTTTATCAATAAAGTTCAAACCACCACCATTTCACAGGAGCCCACCATGGTCATTCATCACCCTGACACCCCCGCTGTCACCCCCTTGAACCAGCTGCATGATCTGGCCCGGGTGCACGCCGCCCACCTGCGCCAGCAGGCGGTGGATGACTTCTGGCGCGGCGCCAATACCGTCTGGCTGCGCAGCCTGCAAAGTGGTGAAGCCGCGCTGGCCCGTAGCGCCACGCGGCTGCAAGCCCGGCTGGCGCGCCGTGCTAGGAACCGCGCCGCGGGCACCAGCACCTCCACCGCCTTGCCTCGCTCAGGAGTTTGACCATGCCGACCTTGCTGCTCAAAGTGTCACCCCCGCAAACCCCGGCGCGCCATCAGGCGCTGGCGCAGGCCTTGACCGAGCTGACCGCCCGGCATCTGGGCAAACGCCCGGAGGTCACGGCGGTGCTGATCGACGCGCTGCCCGCCGCCCAATGGCATGTGGGAGGCCGCAGCGTGGCCGGGCCGACGGCTTTTCTGGAAATCAGCGTGACCCAGGGAACCAATACCGCGCAGCAGAAGGCCGACTTCATCGCCGCCGCGTTTGAGGAGTTGCAGC
>NZ_JAQTWM010000180.1 GCF_028689305.1 Rhodoferax sp.
ATCGCTTGGGGCCAGTTTGGGGTAGTCGCCAATGACTGGTGTCCGGCATTAGGCTGGGCCGCGCTCAATCCTTGAGGCGCACTCCCAGGGTATCCAGCTTCTTTGCATACGAGTCCCTGCGTTTTGCTGCCTTTGCCGCTGTTTCGGTGGCCGCTTGGATTGCCTTGGGCCCCTTTTGCGCAGCAGCTTTGATCAATCCGAATTTGTGAGCAGCATCTGCCTGCGCCCGCTTGAAAGTGGCGATGAGTTCGGCATGGGCAACGGATGGATTCACAGTTTGACGTTGGTGCGAAGCAAAGCTGTTCTCAATTCGCGAGTAGCAGGTTTTGAAACATCCACCTGTTGAACAGCCAGGTCGAACGGTGAGCCTGGCCTGATGCTGGTTGGCAGTATCTTTTTGACGGGGTTCGCAGTGGGGTACGTGCCCTGGCCCGGACACATGCGAACGGAAAACCCGAATTCTTCGAGTACGCCTTTCGCATACAACTCCGCCAATTGTTGAAACGTCACGAAGGCTGAGCGTTTAACGTCTTTGAACCCTGGCTCACGGATGTCACGAACGATCTCGAATTTACCAAGCGTATCCCGCTGCGTATCGGTAAACGGATGCAGCAGATAAGTCTGGCGAACCCCATTCTGTTTGGACACCCGCGTGTGCTCGACGGCGATATCAGTTAACAGCATCTTGTTTTCCTTGTTTTCCTTGTTTTAAAAGCCACAGCTTGCCCAAACGCATCAGCCGCCATCCCGCCAAAAGTTCCAGAGAACCGATGCCCCTTGAGATGCGAGGTGCTCGACATGGGCAACCCTCACCCTGGGGCAGGGACTTTAACCGAACGACAGCAAATGGCAGATCCATATTGCAATGTGATAGACCGCATAAGGGTCGGGCCCTGCCGACCCTTATGGATAGCTATGCATAAGCGGCATCAACAGACATTGGCTGTCCGATGGCGCCAGCCTCAAGCTGCCACCGAGTTTGATCCGCTGGCAGCACCACGGCTTGCCGCTAGCCAGCAAGGGGCACCGCCTCAATGCAGCGTCAGCGGCAGCGAAGTCGTCTTGACCCTTACCACCACCGGGCGCACTTCATAAGGCTCAGGCGCACAGCAGGCAATAGCCGCCGCAATGGTTTTGGCCTGGCGGCCAATTGGCTCGATGTAGCGGCTGGCTTGGCCGTGGATGCTGATGCAGTCACCCATGGCGTGGATGGCGCTCTGGCTGGTGCTCAGGGTTTGTGGATCGACCTCAATGCCGTTGTGCCAGGCCAGACCGGCGCTGTGGGCGAGGCGGCTGGGGGTTTGCAGGCCGGTGGCGGCGATCACCTGGTCGGCTTCGAACTGCTGGCCACACTCGGTGCTGACACGGATGCGGCTGCCGATTTTTTCCACCTTGGCGACCTTGACTCCGCCGATGAAGCGGATCGGCAGCGTGGCCCAGGCTTGCAGCACCTGCTGACCGGCTTGCTCGGCCTGCCAGCGCGCCAGCGGCTCGGTTTGCACGTCCAGCAGCGTGATGTGGTGGCCGCCCAGGGCCAGGTCATTGGCCAGCTCGCTGCCAATCAGCCCGGCACCGATGATCAGCATGTCTTTGGCGCCACCTTCCAGCGCGGCACGTAATTGCAGGTAGGCGCCCAGGTGGTTGATGCGCCAGCACAGGGCTGCGGGCAGTGGCGCGGGCAGCGCGGCTTGGGCACCGTGGGCCAGCACCAGTTGCTCGTAGCGCAGCGTGCCACGGGTGGTGCGCAACTGTTTGCTGTCGGCACTGATGCTGATGGCGTGGGTGTGGGCCAGCAGACGGATGTTCAGGCGGGCAGCGGCTGCTGCGCCGCTTTCACGCACCAGTTTCTCGGGGCTGATCTGGCGGGCCACGGCCACCGAGAGCAGGGGTTTGTCGTACACATCACCAGAGCAGGTGGTGACCAGGGTGATGGGCAGCGCAGCATCGGCCGCACGCAGGTGTTCGGCCATTTGCCAACCGGCACGACCGGCACCAACGATGACCACACCGGCACGGTGGCGGGCGCGGGTAGAGGCCACCGGGCCGCAACTGGGCAGCTTGGCGCACTGTGTCTCAGCGCTGGGTGCGGTGTAGAGCTCAAAGTCGGCCTTGGTCACGCCGCACAGCGGGCAGGCCCAGTCGTCGGGGATGTCGGCAAAGCGGGTGCCGGCAGCCAGACCGCTGTCGGCATCTCCCACGGCCTCGTCGTAGATCAGGCCGCAGGCTTTGCAGATGAACTGCAGGTACGGGGCCGGGCTCATGCGGGCATCTCCTCAGCGCTCAGGCGGGCGATTTCCTTGCGCAGGTGTTTGATGGCGGGGGTGACGATGGCAACAAACTGTGCCTCGCGCACCCGGCGCTGCACGTCGGAGCTCATCAGGTAACCGCGTGCGCCCTGGTGCATCAGGGCCGACTGGGTGGCGCGCAGGCACAGCTCGGCCCCATGGGCGCGGGCATCGAGCACGTCGATGAAGAATTCGGTCGAGGTGTCAAACGGGGTTTTGGCCAAGGTTTGCACCCGGGCCACCAGCGCGTTGAGTTCGGCTTGCAGCGTGTCGGGGCGGTCTTCCAGGTACTGGTTGACGTGGCCCAGTTGCGCCTCTACCGCCCACATGGACTCAATCGCGCCCTGGATGATGCCTACGGCAATGCCACATTGCAGCATGACAAAGGCGGCGCGGATATGGGCGATCTTTGGCTTGGCCGGGTCGGCGATGATGTCGTCCGGGCCCACAAAGTAGTCTTTCAAACGCAGTGCGTAAGTGCCGGTGCCTTCCATGGCCGAGAAGGTGGGGCATTGCACCAGCTCCATGCCGGGGGCATTGCAGCGCAGCAGGAACATGAGTTCGGTGCCGCTCTCCGGGATGGCGGCAATCGCGCCGCAGTAGTGGTCGGCTTGCAGGTTGCTGATCCAGGGCAGCGTGCCGCTGACCCGGTAGCCGCCTTCGA
>NZ_JAQTWM010000015.1:0-47606 GCF_028689305.1 Rhodoferax sp.
GATTCCAGCCTTTGAGAAAGTGTTGCCAGACATTCTCAGGGTGAAAGACACCTTTGCCGATGAACTTGGTGCTCAGACTGATGTGGAACTCATTTCCTAGGCAGCACTGATTGTTCATCCCTGGTTACCGCATGGAGTCAGGTATCTTGACGGCCAAGCCCGCGCCATTGCATGGTCCTGTGCTCGCTGGGTATGTTCCAGCGCCCTGGTCAGTGCAGGGCAAATTGCAGGTCGGCGGCAGCAATGGCTTGTACCCTCGGCCCAAAACTGGCGATGTTGGCCAACGTGTGATTGTGGTGCTGGATGATCTGCTCCGCTGACAGATGGGCATTGTGCTCGGTGGTGTGGCCATCCTTGACCAGCACCACTGGGTAGCCCAATGCCAGCGCCCGGCGCGTGGTGGTATCGACGCAGAAATCAGACTGCATGCCGCAGATCACCAGATCGGTCACGCCATGCTGCTGCAGCAGTTCCTGCAAAGGGGTGCGCAGGAACGAGTCCGGCGTGGTTTTGCGCAGGTGCAAGTCGGTGGGGCTGATTTTCAGCCCCTGGGCGAATTGCCAGGTCGGGCTGCCATATTCCAGCTTACCGGAGCTGGACTCATGCTGGATCAGGATCACCAGCGCGCCGGCAGCACGCGCCTTGAGCGAGGCGGTGTTGATCCGGGCAATGACATGTGGTGCGTCAAACACAGCGTGTTCGCCCTCGCAAAGACCTCGCTGGACGTCAATGATGAGAAGTGCGGTGTGTTTGGGAGAATGTTTCATCAATAAGCTTGTGTTCACAACACCGGACTAGGGGGCCTAGACCGAGTGGTTGGGCGGTGTCTGCCCGAAGGGGTAAATAAGCGCATTATCGTGAACCGCATGCTGCACATTCGCCCGCTGCCCCCCTTCGGACTCTCTCATCGACCTAACGGTCATGATTCACTGCGCCTATGCCAGCCTTGGCGCCATGGGCTTGAACTACACTTCGGTAGATCAAACTCCCGAGGACACCGCCAAACGCCTGCGGGGTGTTGGCCAGAACCATCGCCAGCCCGGGCTCACTCACGTTCGCAAGACGATATCGATTTGTGCACCGGTGGTGTCCGCGCCTGAAATCAGCAGTTCACCCCGATGGCTGGCGACCAGGTCCCTGACCACCGTCAGGCCAATGCCATGGCCCGGC
Source organism: Rhodoferax sp. (assembly GCF_028689305.1). Taxonomy (GTDB): domain Bacteria; phylum Pseudomonadota; class Gammaproteobacteria; order Burkholderiales; family Burkholderiaceae_C; genus Rhodoferax. Next base: position 1,171 of record NZ_JAQTWM010000015.1, read on the forward strand.
ACTTGTTCATCCAGCCGCACCCGTCGGTCAAGTACGGCTTGTGGGTCTGCAATGCCTGGGCCATCGTCCGTGACACGGATGTGCAGGCAGTTGTGGTCTGACCAAATACGTGCCGACACCGTCTGCCTGGCCCACTTGGCCGCGTTATCGAGCAGATTGCCCAATATCTCGAAGGCATCACCCTCGTCGATCCGCCAAGTCAGGCTGGTAGGGCAGTCCAGTGTGAAAACCAGGTGCTTGTCGGCATGGACCTTGGACAGCGTGTCGCGAATCCGGGTCAGAACAGGCAGCAGCGCCAGATGTGGGGCAAAGCGCGCTGCACCACTGGCACCTGCCCGGCCCAACTGATGCACCACGATGTCGTCCATGCGAGTGACTTGTTGCGTCACCATGGCGGGAAGTTCTTCGGGAGAATCAAGCGAGGCGCGTAATGCCGCAAGCGGTGTTTTGAGGCTGTGCGCCAGGTCGTCAAGGGCGTCCTTGTAACGTGTTTGCCGCGCACGCTCCTGGTCGATCAGCACATTGAGGTTATGGGTCACGCCAATGAGTTCACTCGGGTAGCGGCCCTCCAGCTTGGCTTGTTCACCCTGTTCGATGCGCTGGATTTCCCGTGCCATCCTCGCCAGCGGGGCCAGCCCCCAGCGTAACAACAGCGCCTGGGCGAGCAGCAGCAGCAGTCCGGCGCCACCCAACCAGCTCCACAGGGTTCGCTCAAAGGCCTGCAACTCACGGTCAAAGGCCGTCTTGTCCTCCAGCACAGAAAAAACCAGCGGCGCCGCCTGCTGGTTGACGGTCCATTTGACGGCATAACTCGCCATCAAAAAGGCTTGACCGGTGTTGGGGCGGGGAGCATGGTGTGCCGGTGGGGCGAGGACAGTGTCAAACTGCCACTGACCTGTCACCTGGTGGCGTTGAAAGGGCAGACTCAGGCCCAGTGTCGAGGACGATTGCCACTCTTCATTTTTACCCGGATTGGCAATGTTGGCGTAGAGACCGGACGCCGGTAGCGACAGGCGCGGTTCGGCCAGGCTCGCCGGCATGATCAGTGAGCCACTGGCATTGAGTTCGGCACCGGCCATCAGCAGATAAATGGTGGTTTGCAGGCGGGCAAAGTGCTGGGCGCGCACGCTGTCAATGTACGCTCGCTGCACGGCCCAGCCAGCACCGGCCAGAAAGGCCAGCAACACCAGAAAAGCGCCCCACACCAGACGTGTTCGGATGGACAGCGGGATTTTCACTGCAGCACAAAGCGGTAACCGCGACCGCGCAAGGTTTCAATCGGGGCGTGGGTGCCATCGGGATCGAGTTTGCGGCGCAACCGCCCCACCAGAACTTCCAGCACATTGCTGTCGCGGTCTTCATCATGGGGGTAAAGGTAGTCAGACAGCTCTTGTTTGCTCACCACCCTGGCCCGTTCGCGGACCAGGTATTCCAGCACCCGGTATTCAAAAGTAGTGAGATCCAGGGCAAGGTCATTGAACTGGGCCTTTTGCGCCGAAAAGTCGATGCTCAACCCACCCAGTGTGAGCACATTGGAGCTGGCTTTGAGCGCTCGACGCAGCAGGGCCTTGACGCGCGCGGCGAGTTCCGGGTATTCAAACGGCTTGACCAGATAGTCATCGGCACCGGTTTCGAGGCCCTTGACCTTGTCCTGCCAACTGCCGCGGGCGGTCAGGATCAGAATGGGCAGGGTAGCGCCTTCCGCGCGAAGGGTTTGCACCACCGTCAAACCGTTGATCCGGGGTAGCCCCAGATCAACAATGGCCAGGTCAAAGGGATATTCGCGCGCCTGGAACAAGCCATCTTCGCCGTCGACCGCCATATCGACGCGGTAGCCGTCCGCTTCGAGCTGGCGCTTCAAGCCAAGTCGCAAGATCGCGTCGTCCTCAATCAGCAGTAGGCGCATGCGGCGTCGAGTCCAGAACTGTTTTTAAAACGTTCGCCCATTGGCGGCATCAACCAGCACGATCCTGATTTCACCCTGAGGGGTGAGCACTTTGACGCGCCAGACCGCCTGGCCGTTATGCTGGGTTTTTTCCACGGCAAGAACACGTCCGCCGCTGCTTTTTTGCGCGGCGGCGGCGGCGTCATCGCGGCTCACTTCGGCCCACACTGGCGTGGCCAGTGCGAGCAGCAAGGCGCTGATCAGGACGATGGGAGCTTTCATGGTGTACCAGGTCTTTGGATGTCGGGGGACGGAATGGTAAACCGGTTACCTCTCTTGCCCTATTGTTCAATCGGATCCACCGTCACCCGCACCGGCAGACTGTTGCCCGGATTGGTGCGCATGAAGGTGGTGTAGTGCTGCCCGCGGTATTCGTAGGTCACGCGATAACCTGTGACGCGTGTTTGTGTGTCGTACACCGTCCGGCAGCGCTTGACTTCCCGTTGGGTGGTGTCATACCGGTCATCGTCGTAGCGGACGCCTTGATCGCGGTTGGCGAGCTGGTCTCCAGCGATGGCACCCAGCACCACACCCAGCGCCGTCGCCGCATCCTTGCCAGTTCCGCCCCCCACCTGGTGGCCTAGAACGCCACCCGCCAGGCCACCAATGATGGCGCCGCCATATTGGCGATCCGCCGGCCTTTCGGAACTGACGCGGTTGTCCCGTTCTCGGATCCAGTGGCTGCTGCATTCATTGCGCGGAACGTTGACGTTCTCGTACTGTGGCTCTGCGTTGCGGACGCGGGCGTTATCGGTATAGGTTTCGGCGTGGGCCCCCATCCATCCGGTGGCAAACATACTGGCAATGACAAGACGTTTCATGACAAGCTCCTTGGGTTGGTATGGGAGCAGTTTGCGCGTGCCTGCCTGAACCATGGCTGAACCAACTCAAAATTGTTTGGTCCATCGGCCACGGTGGAAGTGGCGGACACCGCAGCACGCCTGGCCCATCAAGGTGTAGGGCATAAAACGGCTCTAGCCCAGATAAACAGGCTGCATTAAGCTATTGTTTTAGTAGCGTTTTGCGCTGAAAATGGCTTGGTGCCTTGCCCATGGCCTGTTTGAACATGGCTGAAAAGGCGCTGTCGCTGTGGTAGCCACTGGCGGCGGCGACCAGGGCAATCGGCAGTCCACGCGCCAGTTGGGGCAGGGCATGGGCCAGCACGGCCTGCAGACGCCATTGCTGGTAGGTGGTGCCGAGCTCATCGCGGAACAGCCGTGCCACGGTGCGTTCGCTGGCGCCAATCTCGGCCACCCATTCGCGCAACTGTGATTTCCTGGCCGGCTCACGCAGCACTGCTTCGCACAGCGCCCGCAGGCGTTTGTCGCCGTGTTCGGGGTGGGGCATGGGCACCCCCAGCGCCTGGGTGTCGGCGTGGGTGATTTCGTCCAGCGTGAGGCGCATCAGCGCGTCCTCACGCGGGCCGGCTTCGGCGCCCTCGAGCGCATGGACCAGCTCACGCAACAGCTTGCTCACCACCAGCACCCGGCATTCGGTCCAGTCACGCGGCAGCACGTCGGCGGCAATGTCCACGGTACGCAGTTCAGCCGCCTCCAGCACCACCACGTTGTGCTGCACCTGCGGGGGCAGCCAGACGGCGCGGGTGGACGGCACGATGTAGGTGGTTTGCACCTCGCCTTGCGTCACCGTGACTTGCATGAGGCCGCTGGCGCAGTAGGTGAACTGCGACCAGGGGTGCTGGTGCGGTTCGATGTGGGCATCCATCGCCAGCGCCCGGGCACGGCTACGCACCGGGCGAGCAGCGGTGGGCGGGCGATTGGCCGAGGTGTCAAACGACACCGGTTGCAGACGGGTTTTTCGTTTCATGGCAGGATTTCGGTGATTATTGTCTTTTTGTCGCAATTCTGCGCGTGACCCAGCCCCTACCATTGACGCATGACAAGTACCACCTTGAACCCAAATAGCTTTCCGGTGCCGTTGAAACAGGATGCGACCATCATCGGGCTGGTCGGGCTGGCGCATGCGTCTTCCCACTTCGGGCATCTGCTGCTGCCGCCGCTGTTTCCGGTGTTCATGACGGAGTTCGGCTTGAGTTACTCGCAACTGGGTTTGTTGATGAGTGTGTTTTTTGTGGTGTCCGGTATTGGTCAGGCATCCGCTGGGTTTGTGGTGGACAAGTTTGGGGCGCGCCCGATGCTGTTTGCGGCACTGGGTCTGTTTGTGCTGGCCAGCGGGCTGGCTTCGGTGGTGACGGGGTATGCCGGCCTGCTGGTTGTGGCCGCTCTGGCCGGCTTGGCCAATGCCACGTTTCACCCGGTGGACTTCACGATCCTGAACCAGCGGGTCTCGGCCCCGCGCCTGGGTTACGCCTTCAGTGCGCATGGCTTGACCGGCAACCTTGGTTGGGCCACCGCACCGGTTTTTTTCGCCAGCATCACCAGCCTGTCCGGTTGGCGCACGGCGTACCTGGGCGCTGCCGGCCTGTTTGTGGTGGTACTGGTGCTGTTATGGCTGAATCGCGACCAGCTTAGCACCCGGGCGGTGGTGCACCATGCCGATACGCCGGCTGAGCACAGCATGGCCTTCATGAAGCTGCCGGTGGTGTGGTGGTGTTTTGCTTTCTTTTTGCTGTCAACCATGACGCTGGCGGTGATACAGAGTTTTTCGGTGTCGATCCTGAAGGCCATGCACGGCATCAGTTTTGAGTCGGCCACGTTCACGGTTACCGCCTATATGTTGTGTGGCGCACTGGGCATGTTTGTTGGCGGCTTTGTGGCAGCCACCTCGCGTCACAGCGACCGCGTGGTGGCCCTGTCGATGGCGGCGGCGGCGGTGTTGCTGGCCTTGTGCGGTGCTGGCATTTTTGGCCCCACCTTGACCATGGTGGTGCTGGCAGCCACCGGGTTTGCCGTGGGCATTGGCGGCCCATCGCGGGACATGATGATCAAGAAAGCCACGCCCAAGGGCGCCACCGGCCGGGTCTACGGTCTGGTGTATTCGGGACTGGACACGGGGTTTGCCATCTCGCCGCTGGTCTTTGGCGTGTTCATGGACCGGGGCTGGTACAGCGCCACCTTGCTCGGCGCCGCGCTGGTGCTGCTGCTCAGCGTCGTGGCCGCGCTCGGGGTGGGGCGCCGCACGGTGGCGCGGGCCTGACGCGCCCTGGTGCCAGCGGTTCAGCCGCTGGTGTTTCATTGCACAATCCCCGGCTATGAATACAACCAATCCTCCTGAAATTGCCGGCCATCTGCTGGTGCAGTGTTTGATCAGCCAAGGCGTGACCCATGCGTTTGGCGTGCCGGGTGAAAGTTATCTGGCGGTGCTGGATGGTTTTCACCATTACCGCGACCAGATCCAGTTCATCATCAACCGGCAGGAGGGGGGCGCGGCCTTCATGGCCGAGGCGCACGGCAAGCTCACACGCCGACCAGGTGTGTGTTTTGTGACCCGGGGGCCGGGCGCCACCAATGCCTCGATTGGGCTGCACACGGCATTTCAGGACAGCACGCCGATGGTGTTGTTTGTCGGTGATGTGGCCAGCGACACCCGTGACCGTGAGGCGTTCCAGGAGGTCAATTACCTGAGTTTTTTTGGCCCCAGCACCAAAGGCATGGCCAAGCTGGTGGAGCGGATTGACGATGCCAGGCGCATCCCCGAATACGTGGCCCGTGCCTTTGCCACGGCCATGAATGGCCGCCCGGGTCCGGTGGTGCTGGTGTTGCCGGAAGACATGCTGACGCAGGCGATTGAGCCGCCACGGGGTGGGACGCTGCCAGCCGTGTTGCCGAAGTTGTCTGCGGTTGAGAGCTATATGGGCCCTGAGCCCACGTCAATATTGCGTGACATGCTCTTGAAAGCGAAGCAGCCTTTGGTGATTGCCGGTGGCAGCGGCTGGTCGCCAGCGGCGGCGCAGGCGCTGCAGCATTTTGCGCAGGTCTGGCAGTTGCCGGTGGCCAATGCGTTCCGGTTTCAGGACACGTTTGACAACCACCACCCGCTGTATGCCGGTGATGTCGGCATTGGCATCAACCCGAAGCTGGCCGCACGCATCCAGGCCAGTGACCTGATCCTGGCGCTGGGTCCACGCCTGGGGGAGATGACCACCGGCGGCTACACCCTGATCCAGGCGCCGAGGCCGCGCCAGACGCTGGCGCATGTGCACGCCAGCGCCGAGGAGCTCAACCGTGTTTTTCAGGCTGACCTGGCCATCCACGCCAGCATGCCGGCGGCGGCTCGGGCCTTGCAGGCCCTGCCCGCGCCAACCACCGTGCCGTGGCTGGAATGGGCCCAGGCCTGCCATGCCGACTATCTGGCCGGGCTGCAGCCCACCGTGATCAGTGCCTTGCCGGCAGACACTGAACGCGGGGTGGTCCAGATGCCGCAGATCATTGCCACACTGCAAAAGCACTTGCCGGTGGATGCGGTGTTGACCAATGGCGCTGGCAACTTTGCCAGCTGGTTGCACCGGTTCTACCGCTACCACGGCCTGGCCAAGGGCGGCAAAACCCAGCTGGCGCCGACCAATGGCGCCATGGGTTATGGGGTGCCGGCCGGGATTGCAGCGGCCATCACCAGCGGACGGCTGGCGTTCACGATTGCCGGGGACGGCGACTTTTTGATGAATGGGCAGGAACTGGCGACCGCCGTGCAATATGGCGCCAAGACCATCATTCTGCTGCTCAACAACGGCATGTACGGCACCATCCGCATGCACCAGGAACGGGAGTATCCCCAGCGGGTCACCGGCACACCGCTGCGCAACCCGGATTTTGCGGCGCTGGCGCAAGCCTATGGTTATGCCGGGGTGCGTCTGACCCGCACTGAACAGTTTGAAACCGAGCTGCTGGCCGCGCTGGCGCGTGAGCAGGGCACGTTGATCGAGTTGATGCTGGAGCCCGAGGCCATCAGCACCCGCGGCACCTTGAGTGACATCACCCGGGCGGCGCTGGCGCGTCAGCTTGATCGGCCTTGATTTGCTACAAATAGGGAAGCTGTTCAGGCTTGTTTTATGCGGGCTAGAGCCTGTTTTGATGCATAAAAAAAGCCAGCTTGCGCTGGCTTTTGTTTGGAAGCCGGTGTCACCCGGCACGGTTCACATCACTTGATGTCCACACCGTAGAACACGTGGGAGCCAAACGGGCTGATCTTGAAGTCAACCACTTCCTTGCGCACCGGCTTCAGGGCCACGGCGTGGGCAATGGTGAACCAGGGCGCCTGCTCCTTGAAAATCACCTGGGCTTTTTCGTAGAGCTTGGTGCGCTCAGCCTGGTTGGACGTGATCTTGGCTTTGGCGATCAGGTCTTCAAATGGCTGATAGCAGAACTTGGCCACATTGGAGCCGTTGGACTTGGCTGAAGCGCAGCCCAGCAACACGTTCAGGAAGTTGTCCGGGTCTCCGTTGTCACCGGTCCAGCCCAACATGCCCATTTGGTGTTCACCGGCCTGCATGCGCTTGCGGTATTCACCCCACTCAAAACTCTTGATCTCGGCCTTGATGCCAACCTTGGCCAGGTCCGCCTGCATCAGCTCGGCAATCCGCTTGGCGTTGGGGTTGTAGGGGCGTTGCACCGGCATGGCCCACAGATCGGTGGCGAAGCCATCTTTCAGGCCAGCGGCAGCCAGCAGCTTCTTGGCTTCGTCCGGGTTATAGGCATCGTCCTTGACCGACTTGTTGTAAGACCACAGGGTTGGCGGAATCGGGTTGGTGGCGGGGATACCGGTGCCCAGGTAAACCGCGTCGACGATCGCCTTCTTGTTGATGGCCATGTTAACGGCCTTGCGCACACGCACGTCGTCGAACGGTTTCTTGGTGGTGTTGTAAGCCAGGTAACCCACGTTCAGGCCTGGTGCTTCCAGCACGGTGACCTTGGCGTCCTTGCGCATGGCAGGCACGTCCGCCGGGTTGGGGTAGGGCATGACATGGCACTCACCCTTTTGCAGCTTGGCCCAGCGTACCGAGGCGTCGGGGGTGATGGAGAACACCAGGTCGTCAATCTTGGCCTTGCCAGCCCAGTATTGGGGGAAGGCCTTGTAGCGGATGATGGCGTCCTTCTGGTATTGAACCAGCGAGAAGGGGCCGGTGCCAATCGGCTCCTGGTCAATCTTCTCGGGGGTGCCGGCTTTCAGCATGGCAATGGCGTATTCCTTGGACTGGACACCGTTGTGCGGCATGGCCATGTTGGCCAGGAACGGCGCCTCAGGCGCGTTCAGTGTGATCTTGACGGTGTATTCATCCACCTTCTCGACCGACTTGAGCAGCTTGGGCATGTCCATGTCGTCGAAGTAGGAGTGGTTGGAGCTGGTGACCTTGAAGTAGGGGTCTTCTTTCTTCCACTGACGCTCAATCGAGAAGATGAAGTCGTCGGCGTTGAAGTCACGTGTCGGCTTGAAGTTTTTGTTCGAATGCCATTTCACACCTTTGCGCAGATGAAAGGTGTATTCCTTGCCGTCTTTGGAGATGTCCCATTTTTCGGCCAGGGCAGGCAGAACCTTGGTGCCGCCACGCTCGAACTGGACCGGGGTGTCATAAATCTGCAGACCGGCGTCAAACGAGGTGCCGGTGGTGTTGATGCCGGGGTAGAAGTTTTCCGGGCTGCCTTCGGAGCAGTAGACCAGGGTTTTGGCCGATACCGGCGACAGGGCCAGCAGGGCTGGGAGTGCCAAGGCGCACAAGGCCGTGCGCTTGAGCACAAACTTGGGGCTTGCCGTTGTTTTGGAATTTGTCATCTTGTGGACTCCTGACAGGTTAATGCTGCTCTGCAGCGGGTTGGGTAAATTGTTCAGCCAGATGACAAGCAACTTGCCTGCCAGCCAGCTCGCGCAGGACTGGACGTTCGTTTTGGCAACGTTCGGTGACATGCGGGCAGCGGGTCGAAAACACACAGCCGTTGGGTGGGTTCAGCGGTGACGGCAATTCACCCTTGAGGACAATGCGCTGGCGTGGTGCGCCCGAGCCCACAATGCCGGGCGTGGAAGCCAGCAGCGCCTGGGTGTAGGGGTGCAGTGGCTGGGCAAAAATGGTGGTCTTGTCACCCTGCTCCATGGCGTGGCCCAGGTACATCACCAGCACCTCATGGGCAATGTGGCGCACCACACCCAGGTCGTGCGAGATGAACAGGTAGGCCAACCCCAGGTTGCGTTGCAGATCGGCCAGCAGGTTGAGTACCTGGGCCTGGATCGAGACGTCCAGCGCCGACACCGGTTCGTCGGCCACGATCAGCCCTGGTTTGAGCATCAGCGCGCGGGCGATGGCGATACGCTGGCGCTGGCCACCTGAGAACATGTGTGGATAGCGGTCATAGTGCTCGGGTCGCAGCCCCACCAAGGCCAGCATGGCGCGCGCCTGCTCGGCGCGCTGACTGGCGTCCAGCGCGGTGTTGATTTCGAGCGGGGCTTCGAGGATGGCGCCGATTTTTTTGCGCGGGTTGAGCGAGCCGTAAGGGTTCTGGAACACCAGTTGTACGGTGCGGCGCAAGGCCTGGTGGTCTTTGGCGTTGACCTGCATCACGTCAACCTCGCCGAGCTTGAGCTGGCCGGCAGCCGGGGTTTCAATCAGCGACACCATGCGCGCCAGGGTGGATTTGCCACAACCGGACTCGCCCACCACGGCCAGGGTTTTGCCGGGCAACACGGCAAACGAGACACCACTGACCGCCTGCAGATGGTCGGCTGGGCGAAAGGCGCCATGGCTGATCTTGTAGACCTGCTTCAGGTCACGCGCCACCACCACGGGTTGTGTTGCTGTGACCTGGCCTGCGGACTCCGGGAAAAGGGTGGATGGGGTGCTCATGCCAAGGCCTCCTGCGCCAGCGGTGTGGTGGCCAGTGGGGTATGGCAGCGCACCATACCGGCTTGCCATTCACGCAGGTTGGGGCGTTCGTCGCGGCAGTGTTTATTGGCGTAGATGCAGCGCGGGGAAAACAGGCAGCCGCCGGGTCGGTCATACAGGCCGGGCACCATGCCGGGGATGGTGGCCAAGCGGGTCTGGCCATCACTGCGCTCGGGCATCGCCGCCAGCAGCGCCTCGGTGTAGGGATGTTGCGGCGCTTCAAAAATATCGAGGGCGCTGCGTTCCTCCATGATCTGGCCGGCATACATCACGGCCACACGCTGCGCCATCTCGGACACCACCCCCATGTTGTGGGTGATCAGTACCAGCGCCATGTTGCGTTCTTTTTGCAGGGTGCGCAGCAGGTCCAGGATCTGGGCCTGGATGGTCACGTCCAGCGCGGTGGTGGGTTCGTCGGCGATCAGCAGCTTGGGGTTGCAGGCAATCGCCATGGCAATCATCACGCGCTGGCTCATGCCGCCCGAGAGTTGGTGTGGATAGATGCCCAGGCGGCTTTCCGGTGCTGGAATGCCGACCTGCTCCAGCAGCTCAATCGAACGCCGACGGGCCGCCGCCTTGTCCAGGCCCATGTGCAGCCGCAGGGTTTCGGCCATCTGGAAACCCACTGTGAAACAGGGGTTCAGGCTGGTGGTGGGGTCCTGGAAAATCATGGCCATGTCTTTGCCGATGAGCTGCCGGCGCTCACGCTCCGACACTTTCAGCAGGTCATGGCCATCAAAGTTCAGTCGGTCGGCGGAGATTTGTCCCGGATAGGCCACCAGACCCATCAGCGCCATCATGGTGATGCTTTTGCCGGAGCCGGATTCACCCACAATACCCAGGACGTCGCCAGCTTCCAGGGACAGGCTCACACCGTCGACCGCGTGCATGACGCCGGTCTTGGACGGGAACCGGACGGACAGATTGTCGATTTCGAGAAGTGCCATCAAAAAGTCTTTCAGCGCTTGAGTTTCGGGTCAAACGCGTCGCGCAAGCCATCACCCAACAGGTTGAAGGCCAATACCGTGATCAAAATAGCCAGACCCGGAAAGGTGACCACCCACCAGGCGCGCAGCACAAATTCGCGTGCATCGGCCAGCATGGTGCCCCATTCGGGGGATGGGGGCTGAGCGCCCAGGCCCAAAAAGCCCAAGGCGGCGGCATCCAGAATGGCGGCAGAAATACCCAGCGAGGCCTGCACAATCAACGGTGCCGTGCAGTTGGGGAGCACTTCGCTGAACATCAGCCGCAGATGGCTGGCGCCGTTCATGCGGGCAGCGGTCACGTAGTCGCGCGACATCTCGGAAATCACCGCCGCGCGGGTGATCCGAACGTAATGCGGCAGCACCACCACCGCCACCGCTAGCATGGCATTCATCAGGCCCGGCCCGAGAATGGCCACGATCACGATCGCCAGCAACAGGCTGGGCAGTGTCAGGATGATGTCCATCAGCCGCATCACGGCGATTTCGAACACCCCCCGGAAGTAACCAGCGGTCAGACCCAGCACGGTGCCAAAGACCACCGACAGTGTCACCACGGCCAGGCCAATGGCCAGTGACAGGCGTGAGCCGTGGATCAGCCGCGACAGGATATCGCGCCCGATGGCATCGGTGCCCAGCAGGTGGGCGCTGGAGCCGCCTGTTTGCCAGGCCGGCGGGGTCAGGAAGACGCTGGCGTCGGTGGCATCAGGGGCGTAGGGCGCAATCCAGGGGGCAAAAACAGCCATCAGCAGGACCAGCACCACAATCACCAGTCCACCAACGGCGCCTTTGTTGGTTTGAAAATAGTCCCAGAACTCGCGCAGCGGGTGCGGGGGATGATGGAGAGAGGTATCAGCAACAGTGGTCATGGTCAGTGCCTGATTCTGGGGTTGATGATGCCGTAAGTGACATCGACGAGCAGGTTGACCAGCATTACCATGCTGCCCAGCAGCAGGATGCCGCCTTGCAGCACCGGGTAATCACGACGGCCAATGGCCTCGATCATCCATTTGCCAACACCAGGCCAGGAAAAAATGGTTTCAGTCAGGATCGCGCCCGTGAACAACACGCCGATTTGCAGGCCGATCACGGTCACCACCGGGATCATGGCATTGCGCAGTGCGTGCAGGCCCACCACCCGAAAACTCGACAGGCCCTTGGCACGGGCGGTACGGATGTAGTCCTCTCCCAGCACTTCCAGCATGGCCGAGCGGGTCATGCGGGCAATCACCGCCAGCGGATTGGTGCCCAGCACAATCATGGGCAGGATCAGGTGGGTCACCGCTGACCAGAAGGCGTCCCTGTCACCGGCCAGCCAGGTGTCGATCAACAGAAAACCGGTCACTGGCTCCACAAAATATTGCACGGCAATGCGCCCGGACACCGGGGTCAGGTCCAGTTGCACCGAAAACAGCAGGATTAGCAGCAGGCCCCACCAGAAAATGGGCATGGAATAACCGGTGAGGGACACCCCCATCACGCCATGGTCCAGAAAGGTGTTGCGCTTGACCGCCGCCACAATGCCGGCCGGAATGCCAATGATCAGGGCAAACAGCATGGCACTGAGCGCCAGTTCGATGGTGGCCGGAAACAGCGCGGTGAATTCGTTCAGAACAGGCGCGTGGGTGATGATGGAGTTACCCAGATCACCTTGCAGCACACGGCCAATGTAGATGCCGTATTGCACCAAGATCGGGCGGTCCAGCCCGTAGGCCTTGAGCAATTCGGCGTGGCGTGCCGCGTCAATGCCGCGTTCACCTGCCAGGGTTTCAATGGGATCACCGGGAACCAGTCGGATCAAAAAGAACGCCACCAAGGTCATGCCGATAAAGGTCGGCACGATCAGACTGAAGCGTGTGAGAAGAAAACGCAGCATTGAGGACTAAAAGTTGAAGGTGGCTGGCATCATGCCACAACGAAAAAGCCGACTGACGTCGGCTTTCCCACAGTTTGACAATGCTGGAGTTACTTCAAGTGCTTGCCAATCAGGCCGGCCATTTCAAACATGGTGACCTGTGCCTTGCCAAACACTTCCTTGAGTTTGGCGTCAGCATTGATCAGGCGCTTGTTGACTTGATCCTGCAGTTTGTTGTTCTTGATGTAGACCCACATTTGTTTGACCACTTCGGTGCGTGGCAGAGCCTTGGCGCCGACGATGGCAGCCAGTGCGGTGCTCGGCGTCAAGGCTTTCATGAACGCAGCGTTCACAGTGCGCTTGGCAGCGGGTTTCTTGGCGACTGCTTTTTTGGCTGGAGCGGCCTTGGCTGCTGCTTTCTTGGCTGGTGCTGCCGCTTTTTTGGCGGGGGCTGCCTTCTTGGCTGGCGCAGCGGCCTTTACCGGCACAGCTTTTTTGGCTGGAGCGGCTTTGGTGACAGGAGCAGCTTTTTTAGCTGGCGCTTTTTTTGCAGTTGCCATGGTATGTTGTCCTATTGAAAGTTGATCAATCCCCAGCAAAGTCAGCTTGCTTGCTGGTTGGAGCGGATGCTACTGGAGAAACCCCGGTTTTCCAAGGGGGAAGACGATAAATTCACGCTGTGTCGTCTGATTTTGTGGCTGTATGGCCCACAACCTACAATTTTTCTTTTTTTCAGAGGAAGAACCCCATGCCTTTCAGCCTGGCCACCTGTGATTTGTGTGACGCACACAAACAAGACTCCCCCGAGATCTTTCGGGTTCTGCCACCGGTCTTTCGTGATTTCGGGGCACGGTATGTGTTTGCCGGACCGGTGACCACGGTCAAGTGTTTTGAAGACAACTCCCTGGTCAAGGCGGCGGTGGACTCATGTGGCTTCATTGACACACCCCAGGGGAGGGTGGGCAAAGTGCTGGTGGTGGATGGTGCCGGTTCGCTACGTCGCGCCCTGCTGGGGGGCAACCTGGGCGCAGCGGCAGCGCGCAATGGCTGGGCCGGTGTGGTGATCGACGGTTGTGTGCGCGACGTGGCCGAGCTGGCGCCGTTGGAGGTGGGTATCCGCGCCTTGGCGGCCATGCCCATGCCCACCGAGAAACAGAACCAGGGTCTCAAGGACATACCGGTGCAGATCCAGGGCGTCTGGGTGCGCCCGGGTGACTGGCTGTATGCCGATGCCGACGGCATGGTGGTGAGTGCCACGCAACTGGCCTGAGGCCAGCGGCGCATCCGGCGGGCGCTCAGGCCGGTGATCTGCCCTGTGGCACTGGCAAGGTTGCCAGCACCACACCGACCAGGCATAGGCCGAATGCCAGCAGTTGCAGGCCGCTCAAGCTTTCTCCGAGGACCAGCACCCCCACGGCGGCAGCTGATATCGGCAGCATCACGGTAAAGACACCGGCCTGTGCCGCTGGCACGGTTTTCAGGCCGGTCATCCATAACCAGACGGTCCAGACACTGGCCGCCAAGGCGTAGAACACCAACAGCAGCCAGACGTTGTGACTGATACGGGCAAAGTCAAAAGCCCAGGCGGCGTAGAGTCCCATCGGGGTCATCAGGGCAAAACCCCACAGATTGATCAGCGCCGTGATGCGTTTGGGGGACACACTGCCGGTGAGCTTCTTGCCGATCACCGCATAAGCGGCTTCACATACCACGGCGCCAAACACCAGCAGGTTGCCAAGCCACGCGGTTTTGTGAGAAAAATGACCCTCTAGCCCGGATGTAACCTGCGTCGATAGCTCTTGTTTTGATAGCGAAAATAGCCCAATGCCGATGGCTGCCAGCCCAATCGCTGCGGCGACCCGCGGGCTGATGCGTTCGCGCAGAAAAACCCGGCTCAGCAGTGCCACCACCGCTGGTATCGCGGCCATGATGACGCCGGCTGACACGGCGGTGGTCATGCTGACACCAAACAACATGCAGATGGTGAACATGAAGTTGCCCAGAAAGGACTCCAGAAAAATCAGTTGACGGGTGGTGCGGCTCATCGGCGGTTCACTGGCGGGTTTGATCAGCCAGTGCGGCATGGCCAGTGCACCAATGCCAAAACGCAGCCAGGCCAGCAGGAACACCGGCAGCGCCGCCGCCAGCGGTTTGGACAGCGCCACATAACTGCCCACCAGGGCCATGCTCAATGCCAGCAACAGATAAGCCAGCCAACGTGGGGGAGCGACAACGGTTTTCATGGAGGTCAGGACCAAGGGTGTTCAATCACAAAACATGCATCATGCCTGAATGTGGACTGCGCCTTGGCGGGTGGCATTGGATTGTTGCAGGCGGTCTGAATTGGCACCACCGCCGGGGTCAAAAATGGGGAAACTACCAGCACTCGACCAGGGGCGCCTTGATGCGCCTGGACTGATTTTCAAGGACTGTGTGATGACCTCTCCCCGTTTTGCCTACGCCAATGCCACCAATAGATTTTTGGCCGCGCCCGAGCTGCAGCAGCAGCCTTTTGCGGTGGTGGGTGTGCCTTTTGACGGTGCTGTCACCCACCGCCCGGGGGCCCGTTTTGGCCCGCAGGAGATTCGCCGTGCCAGCCTGATGCTGTGTGATGGCATCCACCCCCACTTCAATGTAACGCCCTTGGGTTGGCTGGGTGACGGCTATGACATGGCCCTACCCAATGCCTCGCCGCTGGCCGAGGTGCGCCAGTGCATCCAGTCCCAGGCGGCAGCCCTGATGGCGCGTCACCACTGTGTCTTTCTGGGCGGCGACCATTCGGTCACGCTGGCGCTGCTGCGTGCGGCGCGCGCCCAGTTTGGCGAACTGGCGCTGGTGCATTTTGATGCCCACTGTGACACCTGGAGCGACCATTTTGGCGAGCCATCCGGGCATGGGACCTGGACCTATGAAGCCATTCAGGAGGGGCTGGTCAGCCCACACCACACGGTGCAGATTGGCTTGCGCTCCAGTGGGGAGCGGGCTGTGCGCGACTATGTGCAAGCCCAGGGTGGGCTGATCTTCACCGCCCGGCAATTACGCGGGCTCGACGGCGCCGCGCTGCAGGGTGTGGTGGCGCAAATTTGCCAGCGCCTGGGCCAGCGGCCGTGTTATCTGACGCTGGACATTGATTGCCTGGACCCGGCGTTTGCGCCCGGGACCGGGACCCCTGAACCGGGTGGCCTGAGCAGCTCCCAGCTGTTGACACTGCTGGAGGACCTGGCGCCACTGAACATGGTGGGCATGGACTGTGTGGAAGTGGCGCCGGCGTATGACCATGCCGAGCTGACCAGCAACGCTGCCGCCACACTGGTCTGGACTTATGTGTGCGGCCAGGTGGCCAAACGGGCCTGAGGCCCTGGACAAGGATTTGCCATGCTGCTCAATTCAGATACCCAGCTCAATCAACACAGTTATTACGAAGCCAGTGTGCAGCGTCCGCCCCTGCAGCCGGCCTTGCAGGAAGACCTGTCGGTGGACGTGGTGGTGGTCGGTGCCGGTTATGCCGGCCTGTCGGCGGCGATTGAACTGGCACGCCGGGGCTACCAGGTGGTGCTGCTGGAGGCCGACCGGGTCTGCAGTGGTGCTTCCGGGCGCAACGGTGGTCAGGCGATTGTGGGTTATGCCAGCGGGCAGGCGCCGTTTGAACAGCAACTGGGGCCGAAGCAGGCCCGGCTGGCCTGGGACCTATCGGTGCAGGCCGTGCAACTGATTGATGAACGGGTGCGCGAATTCCAGATCGACTGTGATCTGGTCAAAGGGTATCTGTACGTGGCCGACTCGGCGCGCAAGGCCCGCGCACTGGAAGCGGACATGGCCACCATGACGCGTGACTATGGTCTGGTCACCGAACTGGCGACCGGGGCCGACGTCCAGCGTCATATTCAAAGCCCACGTTATTGCGCCAGCGCGTTTGAGTCCATTTCCGGGCATCTGCATCCGCTCAAATATGGCTTGGGGCTGGCCCAGGCCGCGCAGCAACTGGGGGTGCGGATTTTCGAGCAAAGTGCGGTGCTGCGGCTGGACCGTGGCGCGCGCCTGATGGCCCACACGGCCCACGGCAGCGTGAGCGCCCGTTTTGGTGTGCTGGCGGGCAACTGTACCCTGCCCGAATATGGCGCCCAGGTGGCGCCGGAGCTGCAGGCGCGGATCATGCCGGTGGGTACCTACATCATTGGCACGGCGCCGCTGGATGCCGCACTGTGCCAGCGCCTGTTGCCCAGCAACGCTGCGGTGTGTGACAACAATTTCATCCTGGACTACTTTCGCTTCAGTGCCGACCATCGCATGCTGTTTGGCGGGCGGGTGAGTTATTCCACACGCACGCCAGCCAAGCTCAAGGAGCTGATGGCGCAGCGTCTGGGCCAGGTTTTCCCGCCACTGCAAGGTGCGCCCATCGATTTTGTGTGGGGTGGGTTTGTTGACATCAGCATGAACCGCGCCCCCGACTTTGGCCGGCTCGGCGACAACCTCTATTACCTGCAGGGGTTCAGCGGCCATGGTGTGGCGCTCACCGGTCTGGCCGGGCAGCTGGTGGCCCAGGCCGTGGCCGGGCAGGCCGAGCGTTTTGATGTGTTCGCCCAATTGCGGCACCACCCGTTTCCGGGCGGGCCACTGCTGCGCACACCCAGTCTGGTGCTGGGTATGCTCTATCACCGGTTGCTGGATCGGTTGTGATGGGCGTGGCCGGTCACGAACATCAGCGCCGATAGAGGTCCAGATCGCGTAGTTCGTCCAGGTCCAGGGTGCGCACGGCACCGGCGTTCACATACTCGTCCAGCATCCAGTCCCCTTGGGACTGCGATACCCCACCGGGCTGAGGTGTCTGGGACGGCGGTTTGCCATTGAGGGTGACGCGCATGAAATCGGTCCATATCGGCAGCGCCAATGTGGCGCCAAACTCGCGCCCGCCCAGAGATTGGGGTTCGTCATATCCCATCCAGGCCACGGCGGTGGTGGCACCGCAGTAGCCGGCAAACCAACCATCAATGGCATCGCTGCTGGTGCCGGTCTTGCCAGCCAGGTCCTGGCGCCCCAGCGTCTGCGAGGCACTGGCCGCTGTCCCAGTGAGGGTCACTTCGCGCAGCATGCTGTCGGTGACAAAGGCGTTGCGGCCATCCAGCACCCGTGCCGTCTCCTGCCCCGGCGGCGCTGGCTTGGCCTCAAACAACACCGCGCCGCGTGTGTCCGCCACCTTTTGGATCAGATAGGGGGTGACTTGAAAACCGCCGTTGGCAAAGACCGAATAAGCCTGCGCCATTTGCAGCGGCGTGACTGCGCCTGTGCCCAGCGCCAGCGTGTAGTTCACGGGTTGTTTGGCGACATCAAAGCCAAAACGCGATAAAAAGTCATGGGCGTAGGGCGGCGTGATGGCGCGCAGCAGGCGTACCGCTGCGACGTTTTTCGACTGGGCCAAGGCGGTACGCAAGGTAATGGGGCCGGCGTAGACATCGTCATCGTTTTGGGGCTGCCAGGGTTGGCCACCGGTTTCTGCGCTGCTCAGGGTCAGCGGGGCGTCGTTCACCAGCGTGCCCGGAGAAAAACCTTTTTCCAGCGCGGCCGAATAGATGAACGGTTTGATGGTTGACCCGGGCTGACGCCAGGCCTGCGTCACGTGGTTGAGTTGACTGGCATTGAAATCAAAGCCCCCCACGAGGGCGCGGTAGGCACCGGTCTGATTGTTCAGCGCCACAAAAGCGGCACCCACAGCGGGCAGTTGTGAGATCTTCCAGCGGCCGTGGCCATCGTTGGTCACCCGGATCACCGAGCCTGGCCTGAGCTTGATCGCTGCCGCTGCATTGGACGCCAGCGCCGCTGCGGCCCAACGCAAGCCGTCAGCGTTCAGTTCGATCTCCTCGCCGTTGGCCAGCATCGCCCGCACCAGTTTGGGCGAGGCCGTGAGAATGACGGCAGACAAGAGCCGGTCACTGGACGGGTGTTTCTGCAAGGTGGCTTCGATCAGCTTCTGGCGTTCAGCGGGGTGGCGCGGCAAGTTCACCTGGGCTTCGGCCCCCCGGTAGCCATGCCGTTGGTCGTAGGCCATGACATTGCGCCGCACGGCATCATAAGCAGCCTCCTGGTCGGCCTGGACCAGGGTGGTGGTGACGACGATCCCGCGGGTATAGGTTTCTTCCTTGAACTGGGCATAAATCGCCTGCCGCACCATTTCAGCGGCATAGGGCGCATGGCTGTTGAATGCCTGGCCCTGCGTGAGCACATGCAGGTTTTCCTGCAGCGCCGATTTGTATTGCGCGTCGTTGATGTAGCCGAGTTCACGCATGCGTTTGAGCACCAGCTGCTGGCGCTTTTGCGCACGTTTGGGGTTGACCACCGGGTTGACGTTGGCGGGTGACTGAGGCAGGCCAGCCAACATGGCCATCTGCGCCAGGCTCAGTTCATTGAGTTTCTTCCCGAAATAGATCCCGGCTGCGCTGCTGAAGCCATAAGCGCGTTGCCCCAGGTAGATCTGGTTCATGTAGAGCTCAAGGATTTGGTCTTTGGTCAGCGCCCGCTCGATTTTGTAGGCCAGCATCACTTCAGTCAGCTTGCGGGAAAACAGCTTTTCCTTGGTCAGGAAAAAGTCCCGCGCCACCTGCATGGTGATGGTGGAAGCCCCCTGTTTGAGACCACCACTCAGGTCGGCCACCACCGCGCGCGCCACCCCCTTGAAGTCCACGCCGCCATGCTGGTAGAAGCGGGCGTCTTCAATCGCCAGCAGCGCTTGTTTCTGCAGCAGCGGAATGTCCTTGATCGCGACAAAGTCACGCCGCTCCTGCCCAAATTCACCAATCAGCACGTTGTCACTGGTGTAGATGCGCAAGGGAATTTTGGGCCGGTAGTCCATCAAGGCGTCAAGACTGGGCAAGTCCAATGGCGTGGCGGCAAAGGTGACGGGCACTGCCAGTGCCCACAACATCATCAGGCGGGAAAGGAAAACGGGGAGCAACGGTTTCAAGATCAAATGGGACACAAGTCAGGCAAGAGCGGCGCGAGGAACCGCGACAAAGGGCAGACTTTAATGGTTGTTTGCGACCGTGCAGGTAAGTGTTTGTAAACGGCCTTGGGCCCAGGGCCTTCAGCAAGCGGCCGGCTCAGGCTGTCCCGTCTGGAACAAAACCCTGAAGGACCAGGGTCTTGAGCGGTTGAAAAAGTGTCTCAGGCATGGCGTTCCAGCGAAACCAGCGCCAGGTCCGGCATTTGGCCGGTTCCATGACTTGGGGTTGTGCCCCATTGGCGGTGGCTTGCACGAAGACCGTGACGTAGTGCTTGCCCTCGGCAAGCATGAGGTCATTGGTGTACGGTGCTGCAGAGACCGTTTGAAGCAACAAACCGGTTTCTTCCAGGGTCTCTCTTCGAGCACAATCCTCAACGGATTCGCCGAATTCCAGATGGCCGCCTGGCAACGCCCAGGTGCCGGCGCCATGTGAGCCCATGCGCTCGCCCAAAAGAACGAGTCCATCCCTGACGATGATGACCCCCACACCAACGCGAGGGACTGCGGCGGACGGTTGGGTTGGCATGTCTCAGATGGTGCGGAAGGTTGGCAGATGGAAACGTTTGGCAATCTGCCGTGTTGCCAGGCGAAAAAGGCCAGGTCACCTGCGCGGCTGATCAAGCGGGGTGAATGGGATGGCATCATAACGGGATCATGCAGCGGCGGCGGGTATGGGCAAACGCCTTGCCATAGCCAGATCACGATAACGGGTCTGTGACAAGCGGATAATTTTTGTAAAAATGGCCTTTAGCCCGCATATTTATTCCGCATGATGCTACATAAAATATAGCAAATGACCGATTCAATCTGTCAGGGTTTCAGGGCGCCAGTTCTTGCGCCAGCGCTTTGGCCAGGACCGGGCCAAAGTGTTCGATTTCGGCCAGCGGCGCGTAGCCGTAGCCAATGATCAGGCCTTTCATGTCGTGGCGTTTGAGGCAGTAGGCCGACAGCGGCCGCACGATCAGGCCGAGGGTGCCGATGTGTTGTGCCAGCGCCTTGTCGTTGATGGCATCGGGCAGGCGCAGGCACAGGTGCAGGCCCTGTTCGGCGCCGGTGATGTAGGCACTGTCACTCAGGCAGGGTTGCAAGGCCGCCAGCAGGCAGTGGCGGCGCTGGGCATAACTCTGGCGGGCCTTGCGCAGGGCGCTGGCAAAGTGGCCCATGTCGATGAATTCGGCCAGCGCTGCCTGCACCGGAATCTGGCCGGGCCGGTTCAGGTCGTAGTGGGTGCGTTTGAGTGCTGACGCCAGCCCTTTGGGGACCACCATATAACCCAGTTTGAGGCCGGGGTAGAGCACTTTGGAAAAGGAGCCGAGGTAGAGCACACGTTCTTCGGTGTCGAGTCCGGCCAGTGACGAAATCGGCGGACCGCTGAAGCGGAACTCGCTGTCGTAGTCATCCTCCAGCACCCAGGCACCATGCTGGCGCGCCAGCGACAGGATCTGGTGGCGCCGTGCCAGCGACATCACGGCCCCGGTGGGGTACTGGTGAGAGGGGGTGACGTAGATCAGCTGGGGTGGTGTGCTGTTGTCCCTGGGGTGCGGGGCGATGCCCTGGTCATCCACCGGCACCGGGTGCAGGTTCAGGCCATTGGCCATGAAGGCTTTGCCCGCGCCCCAGTAGGCCGGGTCTTCCAGCCAGACGGTGTCGCCCTGATCGGCCAGCAGTTGTGAGCACAGCTCCAGCGATTCCTGGGTGCCGCTGGTGATGATGACCTGTTCCATGTCCACCGGCACACTGCGAAACACGCGCAGGTAGTCGGTGATGGCCCGTCGCAGAGGGGCGTGGCCGCCAGCGCTGCTGTAGTCCAGCATGTCCGGGTAGGTCATGCGCCAGTGTTTGTTCTGCAGCCGTTGCCACAGGGCCACCGGGAAGGCGCTGAAGTCGGCAATACCCGGGGTGAAGGGCTGGATTTCGAGTTCGCTGGCGCAAAAGCGGCTGCTCAGGGCTTGGCCGCGATGGGACAGGCGATCCGGCGCGCGGACCGGCTGGCGCGACTGGCGTGCCGGTGGCTGGGGCACCTTGGGGTTGACATACGTGCCGCTGCCGACGCGGCTGATCAGGTAGCCTTCCACCGTGAGCTGGTTCAGCGCCGCCACGACCGTGTTGCGTGACAGTTGCAGGTCCTGCACCAGATCGCGGCTGGAGGGCAGGCGCTCTTCGGCGACGAGTTTGCCGTCCAGGATGGCGCGGCGCAGGGCCTCGTACAGCTGCCGGTGCAGGGGCAGCCGGGTTCGTTGGTTCAGACGGTTGATTTCCGTGAGCAGAAGTTCGGACAACATGTGGGGCAGCAGAGTGGTCGCGGTACAGCGCTTGTTTGGCAGGGTTGTGATCACACCAGAAAGTGGCACCTTTGATTTGAATCAAATGGCTCTGATTTTGAACCAATTATCCCCGCACAATGCGCTGGCAAACAGCAGCTAACCAGCATTCAGCTGTTTCAGGAGCATCAAGTGAATGACAAAAAATCAATGAATTTCAACGATTTGGAGCAATGGCTCAATGAGCGCCACGTCACCGAGGTCGAGTGCCTGGTGCCCGACTTGACCGGTGTGGCGCGCGGCAAAATCCTGCCGCGCGGCAAGTTCACGGAGGATCGTGGCATGCGTTTGCCGCAATCAGTGGTGGCCATGGGGGTGACCGGCGAGTTTCCTGAGAGCGGGCCGTATTACGACGTGATTGACCCGACCGACCGCGACATGCAGTTGCGGCCGGACCCGTCTACGGTGCGGATCGTGCCCTGGGCCACCGACCCCACGGCGCAAGTGATTCACGACTGTTTTGACCACCAGGGCAATCTGGTGCCGTTTGCCCCGCGCACCGTGTTGCGCCGCGTTTGTGACCTGTTTGCCGCCGAAGGCCTGCAGCCCATTGTGGCGCCTGAGTTGGAGTTTTACCTGACGGCCCGCAACACGGACCCCAACACGCTGCTGCGTGCGCCGGTGGGCCGCAGTGGCCGCGCCGAGACGTCGCGCCAAGCCTACAGCATCGACGCCGTCAACGAGTTCGACCCGCTGTTTGAAGAGATTTACGACTACAGCGACAAGATGGAACTCAACGTCGACACGCTGATTCATGAGATTGGCGCCGGGCAGATGGAGATCAATTTCTTCCATGCCGAGCCGCTGGGGTTGGCTGACGAGGTGTTTTTCTTCAAGCGCACGGTGCGTGAAGCGGCCTTGCGTCATGACATGTACGCCACTTTCATGGCCAAACCGATTGCCGGTGAGCCCGGCAGCGCCATGCACGTGCACCAGAGCATTCTGGATGTGGCCACTGGCAAGAACATCTTCAGCAACGATGACGGCACGCCGTCGGATGCCTTCATGCACTACATCGGTGGGCTGCAGCGCTACATTCCGGCGGCCATGGTGCTGGTGGCACCGTATGTGAACAGCTACCGCCGGCTGTCGCGCAACACGGCGGCACCGATCAACATCGAGTGGGGTTATGACAACCGCACCGTGGGCATCCGCTCACCGATTTCATCGCCGGCGGCCCGGCGCGTGGAAAACCGGGTGATTGGCGCCGATGCCAACCCTTATGTGGCACTGGCCATGACCTTGGCCTGCGGTTATCTGGGGCTCAAGAACAAGATCAAGCCCAAGGCCGAGATGAAGGGTGACGCTTATCTGTCGCCCTACGCCTTGCCGCGCAGCCTGGGTGATGCGCTGGAGTGGCTGCGTCGCGAGTCCGACCTGCATGAGGTGCTGGGCAAGGAATTCATCACCGTGTATTCGGAGATCAAGGAACTTGAGTTTGATGAATTCATGAAAGTGATCTCACCCTGGGAACGTGAACATTTGCTATTACATGTATAGCAATATAACGTTATTTTATCTGGGCTAGAGCCCAATTTTGTTTGTAAAACATCGGAACGCTGACTTATGAACGTTATGACCTCGGCCACTTCGCTGACCACCCAAGATATCCAGACTCTGGACAGCGCCCACTTCATCCATCCGTTCACTGACCACGGTGATCTGGCCACCCGCGGGGCGCGCATCATCACCCGCGGCGAGGGTCTGTATATCTGGGACTCCGAGGGTGAAAAGATTTTTGACGCCATGAGTGGTCTGTGGTGTGTCAACGTGGGTTATGGTCGCAAGGCGCTGGCGGAGGCGGCGTACCAGCAGATGATGACGCTGCCGTTTTACAACAGCTTTTTCCAGACGACCAATGTGCCGGCCGTGCAGCTGGCAGCCCGTCTGGCCGCGCTGGCGCCCAAGGTGGATGGCCGCAGTTTCGAGCATGTGTTTTACTCCAGCAGCGGTAGCGAGAGCAATGACTCCAATGTGCGCATGGTGCGCCGTTACTGGGACTTGCTTGGCCAGCCGCAGCGCAAGGTCATCATCAGCCGGCACAACGCCTATCATGGCAGCACCATGGCGGGGGCCTCACTGGGCGGCATGAGTGGCATGCACGCGCAGGGTGATTTGCCGATTCCCAACATCACGCACATTGAGCAACCGTATTTTTACGAGCTGGGCCGTGCTGGTGAAAGCGCCGAAGAGTTTGGTTTGCGTGCGGCGGGTTGGCTGGAAGAAAAAATCCTGGCAGTCGGCCCTGACAAGGTCGCGGCTTTTATCGCCGAGCCGATACAGGGGGCTGGCGGTGTCATCATTCCGCCAGCCAGCTACTGGCCTGAAATCCAGCGCATTGTGGACAAATACGGCATTTTGCTGATCAGTGATGAGGTGATTTGTGCCTTTGGCCGTCTGGGGCACTGGTTTGCTTATGAACGCTTTGGGTACAAGCCCGATCTGGTGACTTTTGCCAAGGCCGTCACCAGTGGTTATATCCCTTTGGGCGGGGTCATGGTGGGGGACCGTGTGGCCAAGGTGCTGATTGAAAAGGGCGGTGAATTCAACCACGGCTACACCTACAGCGGCCACCCGGTGGCCTGCGCGGTGGCGCTGGCCAATCTGGACCTCATGGAGCGGGAGCAATTGCCGCAACGGGTGCGCGGCGAGATGGGCGACTACCTGGCCAAACGCTACGCCGAACTCAATGACCATCCGCTGGTGGGACAGACCGAGACCTGCGGTTTTGTCGCTGGCCTGGTACTGGTCAAGAACAAGCAGACGCGGGAGCGTTTCCCGGCCGAGGTGGATGTCGGCATGGTGTGCCGAGGCCATTGTTTCCGTCACGGGCTGATCATGCGCGCGGTGGGTGATCGCATGATCATCGCCCCGCCGTTGACCATGACCCATGCCGATATTGATGAATTGTTGCGCCTGATCCGTCAGGCGCTGGACCTGACCCTGCAGGAATTGACCCAAAAGGGACTGGTCTGAAAATTTTTGCCCAGGATTTGTCTGGTCTGGTTTTTGCTAGCCTTAAACTTGTGCTCCCTTCAATTTCTTTCTCTCAAACGGAGTGTGCTTCATGATGAAAAAGTACTTATGGTCATTCGCGCTGTCGGCGGTGGTATTGGCCGCTTGCGGCAAAAAAGAGGAACCACCAGCGCCTGTTGCAGCCCCAGCGCCGGTGGCCAGTGCGCCGGCATCCGCACCAGCGCCGGTCAACACCGAAGAGAAAGTTCTCAATGTCTACAACTGGCCGGATTACATTCCCGAAGGCATGACCGCGGCGTTCGAGAAAGAAACCGGTATCAAGGTGAACTACGACACCTTTGAGACCAATGAAGCCTTGCACGCCAAGTTGGTGGCTGGCAACAGTGGTTACGACATCGTGGTGCCCGGCTCGGTGTTTGCCAAGCCGCAAATCGAAGGCGGCATGTTCCAGGCGCTGGACAAGGGCAAGATCAAGAACCTGGCCAACCTGGACCCGGCCATCATGGCCACGCTGGCCAAGAATACCGACCCTGACAACAAACATCTGGTGCCATGGGCTTGGGGTTTCACCACCGTGGGGATCAACAAGACCAAAGTCGCCAAGGCCCTGGGCAAGCTGCCCATGCCGGAAAACGCCTGGGACCTGGTGTTCAAGCCTGAATACACCAGCAAGCTCAAATCCTGCGGTATCGCTTATCTGGACTCTCCGACCGAAATCATCCCGGTAGCGCTGCATTACATTGGCAAGAACGCCTACTCCAATGATGCCGCTGATTACAAAGCTGCCGCTGACATGCTGGCCAAGGTGCGCAAGGATGTTCGCTTGTTCAGCTCCACCATGATTGACGACATTGCGGGTGGCAAGGCTTGCGTGGCGATCGGCTGGTCGGGTGACATCAACCAGGCCGCCAATCGTGCCAAGGAAAACAAGTCCAAGGACGAAATCGAGTCGCTGTTGCCAAGCACGGGTGCGCTGATTTTCTTTGACACCATGGCCATCACCAAGGACGCCAAACATCCGAACAATGCCCATGCGTTCATCGACTTCTACCTGCGTGCCGAAAATGCCGCGCGTATGGCCAATGAAATGAACTACCCCACGGCCAACAAGGCCGCGATCGAGAAAATCAAGCCTGAAATTGCCGGCAACAAGACCATTTTTGTCGAGTCTGACTACTTCGCCAAGATGATCCCGCCCAGCAGCTTCAGCAACGAAGCACGTGAAGCCATGGCAACGGCCTATAACGGTTTCAAAAAGGGCAAGTAAACCGGTTTTTTCAAAACTGACGGGGCTGTTTGTACGCAGGGTATGAGCAGCCCCTTTTGTTTGCCGGTTTGAAATTTGAAAGCAGAGGTCCGGGCATGGCTGACACCGATTCCAAAGACAACTATCTGGTGACTGAAAAGCTGGTCAAGCGTTTTGATGAAGCGCTGGCTGTGGATGAAGTGAATCTGTCGATCAGGCAGGGGGAAATTTTTGCCCTGCTGGGCAGTTCGGGCTGCGGCAAGTCAACTTTGCTTCGGATGCTGGCGGGGTTTGAGACGCCGACGTCCGGTCGCATCTTGCTCGGCGGGCGGGATGTGGCCAGGTTGGCGCCGTATGAGCGGCCGTTCAACATGATGTTCCAGTCCTACGCGTTGTTTCCGCATCTCGATATTTGGGAAAACATCGCTTTTGGCCTCAAGCGGGAAGGCTTGCCCAAGAGCGACATCCAACAGCGTGTCGGTGAAATGCTGGATCTGGTGCAGCTCTCGCCTTATGCCAAGCGCAAGCCGCACCAGTTGTCGGGCGGACAGCAGCAGCGTGTGGCGCTGGCGCGCAGCCTGGCCAAGCGGCCCAAGGTCTTGTTGCTGGACGAACCGTTGGGCGCCCTGGACAAAAAGCTGCGCGAGCAGACCCAGTTTGAACTGGTCAACATCATTGAAAAAGTGGGGGTGACCTGCGTCATGGTGACCCATGACCAGGAAGAGGCCATGACCATGGCCGGGCGCATTGCCGTCATGAGCAAGGGCCGGGTGCTGCAAGTGGGTTCCCCGGAGGAAGTTTATGAACATCCGGCCAACCGTTTTGTGGCCGATTTCATCGGCAATGTGAATCTGTTTGATGGCCGGTTGAGTGTGGATGAGCCTGACCGCTGTGCGGTGGAGTGTGGTCTTGGTGAAGTCCAGGTTGGTCATGGTGTCAGCGGCGCCCTGAACATGCCAGTGGCGATTGCGGTGCGGCCCGAAAAAATCGAGATCAGCAAGGAGCGCCCGAACGCTGACCACAATGTGTTCAGTGGCCGGGTCAAGGAGATCGCCTACTTTGGTTCGTACAACACCTTCATCGTTCAGTCGACCGACGGCAAGCGTGTGAAGATCACCGAGGCCAACACTTCGCGTCATGAACTCAGCAACATCACCTGGGAAGACGACGTCTTCTTCTGGTGGAGTGACCGGGCTGGCGTGGTGTTGCGCGACTGAGGCGGAGGTGGCATGAGCAAGTTGAACATTCCTGTCCCCGGCAAGCGTTTTGTGATTGGCGTGCCTTACGCCTGGCTCGTCGCGTTTTTTCTGTTGCCGTTTCTGATCCTGCTGTACATCAGCTTTGTTGACATGGGCAATGACATTTCGCCCTTCAAGCCCATCTGGGATTCGGAAACCGGTTTGCTCAAACTCAAGTATGAGAATTACTGGTCGATTTTTCGCCCCAATGATGGGGGGGGACTGTTCCAGACCATCTATATCGAAGCTTATCTGCGCTCGATCTGGTACGCCTTGTGTACGGCGGTGTTGTGCCTGGTGATTGGGTACCCGTTTTCCTATTTTCTGGCCCGCTCGGCGCCCAGTGTACGGCCGGCCTTGTTGATGATGGTGATGCTGCCGTTCTGGACCTCGTTTCTGCTGCGGGTTTATGCCTGGAAGGGTATTCTGGCGGACCAGGGGGTACTGAACCGGATCCTGATGGCGCTTGGCCTCACGACCGAGCCAATACAGATGCTCTACACCGATGTCTCCATGCTGGTGGGGATGACCTATGTGTATTTGCCTTTCATGGTGTTGCCGCTGTATGCCAACCTGGTCAAGATGGACTTTCGGTTGCTGGAGGCGGCTTACGATCTGGGGACATCGCCTTTCAAGGCGTTCTGGCTGGTGACCGTGCCCTTGTCCAAAGCCGGCATCGTGGCTGGTTTTATGCTGGTTTTTATTCCTTGCTTGGGTGAGTTTGTGATTCCGTCCCTGTTGGGCGGGCCAGAGAACATCATGATTGGGCGGGTGGTGTGGGACGAAATGTTCACCAGCAACAATTGGCCCCGTGCGTCCGCGCTGGCGGTGGTGATGATTGGCCTGATCGTGATCCCTCTGGCCATCTATTACCACTTTACCGGCGTGGCCGCTGAAACTCGTCATTGAGGTGCTGAGATGAACAATTGGCTGAACCGGCATTTTGGCAAGGCATGGATGGCAGTGACGTTTCTGTTTCTGTACATGCCGCTATTTTTCATGGTGGTGTTTTCGTTCAACAGCACTCGTCAGGATGCCGAATTCACCGGCTTGTCGCTGCGTTGGTACGAGGCCTTGATGCACGACACCAAAATCGTCGAAGGTTTCTGGCTGTCGGTGAAGGTGGCCACGGCAGCCGGTGTTGCTTCCGCCGTGTTGGCGACATTTGCCGCTTTTGTGCTGGTGCGTTATCGCCGTTTTGTCGGTCGGACCCTGTTTTCGGGCATGGTAAATGCCCCCTTGGTCATGCCGGAGGTGGTGATCGGCCTGTCGCTGTTGTTGTTGATGGTGGGTGTGCAGAATGCCTTGGGTTGGCCCGAGCGCGGTATGTTGACCATCGTGTTGGGACATACGCTGCTGGGCATGGCCTACGGCATGGTGGTGGTGCAGTCACGCTTGCTTGAGATGAACCGCGCCATTGAAGAGGCGGCCATGGACCTGGGGGCCAAGCCCTATCAGGTGTTTTTTCTGATCACCATGCCCAATATCCTGCAGGCCATTTTTGCGGCCTACCTGCTGGCTTTCACCCTGTCGTTTGATGATGTGGTGATTTCCGAATTTCTCTCGGGCCCGGGTGTGAATACGCTGCCACAAGTCATTTTTGGTTATGCCCGGCGTGGCATCAACCCCACGATTTACGCCGCAGCGACCTTGCTGATTGTGTCGGTCACGCTGGTCGTGATCGGCTACAGCGTGTGGGTGGCTCGCCAGACACGTCGGCGTGAACGTGAGATCGCCGCGGCTACCCGCGCTGAACTGGTGGCATTGCAGTCGTCCTGAATCCTGTCAGCTCGGTCGGACCGGGCACGGCTGGTACCACATTTTTAATGGCATGAGGTCAATATGGTGAATCAACAATTTGATGGGCGCGCTTGGATCAACGGTGAGCGGGTGGACGCACGGGACCGTGCCACGTTTGACTGTATTTCTCCGGTGGACGGGCGTTTGCTCACCACGGTGGCGCGTTGTCAGCAGGCTGATGTTGACGCGGCGGTAGCTGCCGCTCGGGCGGCCTTTGAAGACCGCCGCTGGAGCGGCATGGCGCCGGCGGCGCGCAAGCGGGTGTTGATCAAGTTTGCTGATCAATTGCTGGTCCACGCCGACGAACTGGCGTTGATGGAGACGCTGGATATGGGCAAACCTATCCGGTATGCCCGTGCCGTGGACGTCAACAGTGCGGCCAATTGCATTCGCTGGTATGGAGAAGCCGTTGACAAAATTTATGACGAAATCGCCCCAACAGCCAGTACCGCACTGGCGCTGATCACCCGTGAGCCGATGGGCGTGATCGGGGTCATCGTGCCCTGGAACTACCCCATGATCATGGCGGCCTGGAAGATTGCGCCGGCTCTGGCGGCAGGGAATTCCGTGGTGCTCAAACCCAGCGAGAAGTCTCCTTTGACGGCACTGCGCCTGGCTGAACTGGCTCTGGAGGCCGGTTTGCCGCCTGGTGTTCTCAACGTGGTGCCAGGTTATGGTGTCGAAGCGGGATCACCTCTGGCCTTGCATATGGATGTGGACTGTATTGCTTTTACCGGTTCGACCAGGGTGGGCAAACAAATCCATGTGATGGCGGGGCAGAGCAATCTGAAACGTGCCTGGACCGAGCTTGGAGGCAAGTCGCCCAACATCGTGTTTGCCGATTGCCCTGATCTGGACAAAGCGGTTGAGGCAGCGGTGGGCAGCATATTTTTCAACCAAGGTGAAAGTTGCAATGCGCCGTCGCGTTTGTATGTGGAGGCTGGTATCCAGGACCGGTTCCTGGAAAAGGCCTTGGCACTGGCGCCACGTTATGCACCAGCCAATCCGCTGGATTCGGCGACGGTCATGGGTGCCATTGTTGACCGGACACAGATGGACACGGTGCTGCGTTATGTGGACACTGGCAAGGCTGAGGGCGCCAGTCTGCTTTATGGCGGCGAGCAGGCCTTGACACAGACGGGCGGCTTTTATGTGCAGCCCACCATCTTTGCCGGTGTGACATCCGGGATGGCGATTGCTCGTGAAGAGATTTTTGGCCCGGTTTTGTCGGTGTTGTCTTTTACCGATGCGGCAGACGTGGTGCGTCAAGCCAACCAGAGTGTCTATGGCCTGCAGGCCGCCGTGTGGACACGTGACATCAACAAGGCCCATGGTGTGGCGCGTGCTCTGCGTGCCGGCACGGTGCATGTGAATCAGTATGACGAGGACGACATCACCGTGCCTTTTGGTGGTTACAAACAGAGTGGTGTCGGCCGAGACAAGTCGCTGCATGCCTTTGACAAGTACACCGAAACCAAGACCACCTGGATCCGCATTGACAGCCCGGTTTGATCAGACCAGGTTCGCAAAATGACGGTGTCAATATCTTCGGCTGATGCCATTCAAGCCGCCATCGACAGGTTGTCGGCACAGGGTATTCACAGTGTGTTGCCCCAGTTCTGCGACTTGTTTGGGGTTGCCAAGGGCAAGTTGGTGCCTCTGCAAAATTTGCATGAATGGGTAACGACAGGCGCTGGTTTTGCCGGCCCGAGCATTTGGGGGACTGGGCTGGGGCGTTTTGGTGCGCGCAGCGAATACTACGGGCGGGTGCAACTGGATTCTTTGCGTCCGCTGCCTTATCTGCCGGGTGTGGCGCATGCGGTTTGTGATGGTTATGCTGGTGGCCAGCCCTTGGCGACTTGTTCGCGCCAGCTTCTCAAGCATCAATTAAGACGTATCGAAGAGCGAGGGTGGACGCTGTGGGTGGGGGTGGAGCCGGAGTTTTTCCTGTTGCGCCAGAATGCGCAGGGGCAATGGCAGCGTGCCGATGAACAGGACATGCTGGACAAGCCCTCGTACGA
The DNA here is from genome assembly GCF_028689305.1 of Rhodoferax sp. Taxonomy (GTDB): domain Bacteria; phylum Pseudomonadota; class Gammaproteobacteria; order Burkholderiales; family Burkholderiaceae_C; genus Rhodoferax. The sequence goes on from NZ_JAQTWM010000015.1 coordinate 32,339, forward strand.
CTTGAAGGCCATTCACCGCAACTTCAGATTCCTGGATGACATGCGCCAGTCATTGACACACCTAGGGTTTGAACTGCAGCAGATGGATCATGAGGACGCCTGCGGCCAATACGAGATCAACTACCGTTTTGACCATGCTCTGGCCGCGGCGGATCGGTACATGTTGTTCAAGATAACCGCGCATGCCATTGCGGCGCAACATGATGCGGTGTTCAGCTGTATGCCCAAGCCTTTTGCCAATGCGCCGGGCAGTGGTTTGCATTTTCACTTGAGCTTGACGGACGGACAAGGGCGGCCCATTTTTACCGATCAAGCGGATGCACTGCAGCTCAGTGCTGCAGGTTATGGCTTTGTCGCCGGCTTGTTGCATCATGCAGATGCTTTGAGTGCCTTGTGTGCACCGACGGTCAACAGTTACAAACGCCTGGCGTGCAGTGACAGCGCTTCCGGGACGACTTGGTCGCCAGTCTGGAAGGCGTATGGCGATAACAATCGAACCTGTCTGGCTCGAATCGTTGCGGGTCGGGTGGAGTGGCGCCTGCCCGATTCGTCCTGCAATATCTATGCAGCCATTGCTGCTACCTTGGCTGCCGGTCTGGATGGCATCGACCGGTGCCTGCCAGTGCCACCGGCCTGTGCAGAGGATTTGTACGAACGGGACGCCCAGGGGCTGCCCATGCCGGGGCGCCTGCCTGCTGATCTTGGCCGTGCTGTGCAGGCGCTGGCGGAAAACGAGGTTCTTCGGAATGCCATCGGGCTCGATTTCTGCCGTCAATTCATCCAGATCAAATCCCGGGAATGGCGGGCGTACAGCCTTGCTGTGAGTGAATGGGAACTGCAGCACTATGCAGGCATTTTTTGATTTCGCCATGTAAAAATAGTTTTTTGCATGGCAAAAAATGATGTGCTCTTGGCATTGTCTATTTTTCTCATTGTAAAAAATTCAATCTCATATTGAGAAATTATCTCTGTAAGTTGTTGATTTGTTTAAAATAAATAAATGTCTTCTATAAGACATAAGATTTAAATTCAGTCTTATAGAAGACTTAGAATGAATGCCAATTCATCAATGCTCAATCCGAGTTTGACGAGACTGTTTTAATCAACTTAGGAGTGTTCTCATGACGCAAATGACCCGTGAACAACAAATCGCTGCCCTGGAAAAAGACTGGGCGACCAATCCCCGCTGGAAGCTCGTCAAGCGCGGCTACAGCGCTGCCGATGTGGTGCGTCTGCGTGGCAGCTTGCAGCCTGAGTACACCTTGGCCAAAAACGGCGCTGAAAAACTGTGGACCAAGGTCAATGGTGGTGCCAAGAAGGGTTATGTGAATGCTTTTGGTGCTATCACCGCTGGTCAGGCCATGCAACAGGCCAAGGCTGGCCTGGAAGCTGTGTACCTGTCTGGCTGGCAAGTGGCCGCAGACGGCAATACCTCTGAGACCATGTATCCAGACCAGTCGCTGTACGCTTATGACTCCGTGCCGACTATGGTGCGTCGTATCAACAACACTTTCAAGCGCGCAGACGAAATCCAATGGTCGCGCGGTATCAATCCCGGCGATGAGGGTTTTGTGGATTACTTCCTGCCGATCGTGGCGGACGCTGAAGCAGGTTTCGGCGGGGTGTTGAATGCTTTCGAGCTGATGAAGAACATGATTGCCTCTGGCGCTGCGGGTGTTCACTTTGAAGACCAGCTCGCTGCCGTGAAGAAGTGTGGTCACATGGGTGGCAAGGTGCTGGTTCCGACACAAGAAGCTGTTGAGAAGCTGATTTCCGCACGTTTTGCTGCTGACGTGATGGGGGTTCCCACCATCGTTTTGGCGCGTACTGATGCGGAAGCTGCCAACTTGTTGACTTCGGACTACGACGCCAATGACAAGCCCTTCCTGACCGGTGAGCGCACGCAAGAAGGTTTTTACCGTGTCAAGAACGGTCTTGAGCAAGCCATCAGCCGTGGCGTGGCTTATGCCCCCTACGCTGACCTGGTGTGGTGCGAGACCGGTGTGCCTGACATCGGTTTTGCCCGCGAATTTGCACAAGCCGTGCAGGCCGCTTGCCCCGGCAAGCTGTTGTCGTACAACTGCTCGCCTTCTTTCAACTGGAAGAAGAACCTCAGCGACAGCCAGATCGCTTCGTTCCAGGAAGACCTGTCAGCCCTGGGTTACAAGTACCAGTTCATCACTTTGGCCGGTATCCATATCAACTGGTTCAACACCTTCCAGTTTGCTCATGCTTATGCCAATGGCGAGGGTATGAAACATTACACCAACATGGTGCAAGAGCCTGAATTCAAGGCTCGTGAGCAGGGTTACACCTTTGTGTCGCACCAGCAGGAAGTGGGTGCCGGTTATTTTGACGATGTGACCACCGTCATTCAGGGTGGTTCGTCCAGCGTGAAAGCGTTGACCGGTTCGACAGAAGAAGAACAGTTCCATTAATCGACTTGGTTTCGATATAGCCTGAGGAGGCTGGGGCGGGCCGTTTGTAGCAAACGGCCCGTTTTTTTTGAATCGCCAAGACTGCGGTTAAAATCATCCACCTAACCAATTGACAAGAGCAAGAAAGGCGCACGGGTTATGACACCGCGAACTACAACGGCAAGTTTATTGAAGAAATAAGGCCGTAGCCCGCGTGCCTTGTGCACAAAGCGCTTCATAAATAATAGTAAAACGCGGACGGATCCGCGTTTTTTTTTGTTCAATCAACATCATCTGATCATCATGGTTCAAATCACTCTTCCCGACGGTTCGCAACGTGACTTTCCCGGTCCGGTGACGGTGGCTGAAGTTGCTGCATCCATCGGCTCCGGTCTGGCCAAGGCGGCGCTGGCTGGCAAGGTCGACGGAAAGGTGGTGGATGCCAGCTACACGATGGATGCCGATGCCAAGTTATCCATCATCACCGCCAAGGATGCCGAAGGGCTGGAGGTGATTCGTCATTCAACGGCGCATTTGCTGGCTTACGCTGTCAAACAGTTGTTTCCGAAAGCCCAGGTGACGATTGGTCCGGTGATTGAAAACGGATTTTTCTACGATTTTTCCTTTGAGCGGCCATTCACCCTGGAGGATTTGGCGGTCATTGAAAAACGCATGACAGAGTTGGCTGCCAAGGATGAACCGGTGTTGCGCCGCGTGTTGCCGCGTGACGAGGCAGTGGCTTACTTCAAGGGGTTGGGTGAACATTACAAGGCTGAGATCATCGCCAGCATTCCGGCCAATGAAGATGTCAGCTTGTACCGTGAGGGTGACTTTGAAGACTTGTGCCGTGGCCCGCACGTGCCGAGTACGGGCAAGCTCAGGCACTTTAAGCTGATGAAGGTGGCTGGTGCCTACTGGCGTGGTGACCATCGCAATGAAATGTTGCAACGCATTTATGGCACTGCCTGGGCGTCAAAAGAAGACCTGCAACAGCATTTGAAGATGCTTGAAGAAGCCGAGAAGCGTGATCACCGCAAACTAGGTCGTGAGCTGGATCTGTTTCATATTGACGAGTATTCTCCGGGCACGGTGTTCTGGCACCCCAAGGGCTGGACGTTGTGGCAGCAAGTCGAGCAATATATGCGTCAGGTCTATCGCGACAATGGTTATCAGGAGGTCAAGGGGCCACAAATCCTGGATCAGAGTTTGTGGGAAAAGACCGGGCATTGGGACAAGTACCGCGAAAACATGTTTGTCACAGAAAGCGAAAAGCGCGATTACGCGCTCAAGCCGATGAACTGTCCGGGCCACATCCTGATTTTCAAGCAGGGCATCAAGAGTTACCGCGAGTTGCCATTGCGATTTGGTGAGTTTGGTCAGTGCCACCGCAATGAACCAACCGGAGGCCTGCACGGCATCATGCGGGTGCGTGCCTTTACCCAGGACGACGGGCACATCTTTTGTACCGAAGAACAGATTCAGTCGGAAGTGGTCGCGTTCACGACGTTGCTGCAAAAGGTCTACAAGGATTTTGGTTTCACCAACATCATCTACAAACTGTCCACGCGGCCTGAAAAGCGCATTGGCTCAGAGGAAAGCTGGGACCGTGCCGAAAATGCCTTGGCAGAAGGCTTGCGCGCTTCCGGCTGTGACTTTGACTATCTGCCAGGCGAGGGCGCTTTTTACGGCCCCAAAATCGAATACACGCTGAAAGATGCGATTGGCCGGCCGTGGCAGTGTGGCACGATTCAAGTGGACCCCAATCTGCCCGAACGCCTGGAAGCGGAATATGTGGGGGAGGATGGTGCCCGCCATCGTCCCATCATGTTGCACCGCGCCATCGTCGGTAGTCTGGAACGGTTTATCGGTATCTTGATTGAGGAAACGGCGGGTGCAATACCAACTTGGTTGGCACCGGTTCAGGTTGTGGTGCTCAACATCACAGATGCACAGGGTGAATATGCCCAAAACGTCGCTAAAACGCTGCTAAATCAAGGGTTTAGAGTACAGACTGATCTGCGTAACGAGAAAATCACGTATAAAATACGGGAGCACTCGATGCAGAAGGTGCCGTATCTGGTCGTTATTGGCGACAAAGAGATGGCTTCTGGTGCCGTGGCAGTGCGCGCTCGAGGTGGTCAGGACCTTGGAGTGATGTCTTTGGAGGATTTTTCGCAAAAAATATCAGCCGACATTGCTCGCAAATCTAAGACCTGAATGGTTTACTTGAGGTAAACCTGATTGCGTGTTCTGCACGGTTTAAGCTACTAGATTTGTAGCAGTTTTGTGAAGGATTGAGTCATCGCTACCGAATTTCGTGATCGCCGTCAACGCGAAGAACGCAAACACCGATTGAATCGGGAAATCATGGTGCCAGAAGTTCGACTCTCTGGTGTGGATAACGAGCCGCTTGGTGTTGTCAGCCTGATGGAGGCGTTGCGCATGGCGGGCGAGTTGGACGTTGATTTGGTGGAGATTGCTGCGACAGCAACGCCGCCAGTTTGTCGTTTGATGGATTACGGCAAGTTCAAGTACCAGGAGCAGAAGAAGGCGGCGGAGGCCAAAGCCAAGCAGACTGTGATCGACATCAAGGAAATCAAATTCCGCCCGGGCACGGATGATGGCGACTACAACATCAAGATGCGCAATATCCGGCGCTTTCTGGCTGATGGTGACAAGTGCAAGATTACTTTGCGTTTCAGGGGGCGTGAGATTACTCACCAGGATTTGGGGATGGCTCTGCTGAACCGGATTCGTGACGAATTAGGTGATTCGATTTTGGTTGAGCAGTTTCCTAAGCTCGAAGGTCGCCAGATGATCATGATGATCGCGCCGGGGCGAAAGAAGCCTGCTCCCAAGGCTGTCGCTGCTGAGAGTGCGACATCGGCGTCCTGATGACGTGGCAGTGTCCTGCGGGGCAGTGAGCGGATTTGAGATATGACTGGAAGATGACGAAAGGAACTTTCAGGCATGTACCAAAAGGTGGTGGGTTCAACTCGCCGCCGAAAGTGACCGGTTGATCCGGTCGCTTAAAAGTGGCTCGGGGCCATCAAGGCTGCAAGGAGTTTGCAGACGCCTCACGAGCACAATGTAAAAAGGAGCATGAAGATGCCCAAAATGAAGACTAAAAGCGCGGCGAAGAAACGCTTCCGCGTCCGTCCAGGTGGTACCGTTAAACGCGGTCAAGCCTTCAAACGTCACATTCTGACCAAGAAGACCACCAAAAATAAACGCCAATTGCGTGGTGCTACTGCTGTTCATGAGACCAATATGGGTCACATGGCGCAGATGCTGCCAGGCCGTGGTATTTAATTAACGACGAACAAGGAGTAATCACATGCCTCGCGTCAAACGTGGTGTAACGGCTCGCGCCCGCCATAAAAAAGTTCTGGCCCTTGCAAAAGGTTTCCGTGGTCGTCGCGGTAATGTTTTCCGGATCGCCAAAGAAGCGGTCATGAAAGCTGGGCAATATGCCTACCGTGACCGTCGTACCAAAAAACGTGTTTTCCGTCAGTTGTGGATTGCCCGTATCAATGCCGCTGCGCGTCAGTGTGGTTTGACATACAGTCAGTTTGCCAATGGTCTGAAAAAAGCCAGTATCGAAATCGACCGCAAGGTTTTGAGCGATATTGCCGTGCATGACATGGCAGCGTTTGCCGGTATCGTGGAACAGGTGAAGGCCAAGCTGGCAGCTTGAGTATCCATTGGTTTGCTATTGAAAAGATAGCTCTCCAAGTACCAGAGACAAGGGCTAGAGCTTGAAAGAGCACTAGCCCTTTTTCCATGACGAAGAATCAGATTACTTATGAACGACCTACAGTCCGTTGTTGCACATGCCAAGGCCGCCTTTGAATTGGCTCGTACGCCTGCTGAGCTGGAAAATACCAAGGCCCAGTATTTGGGCAAGTCGGGCCGCATCACCGAGATGATGAAAGGTATGGCCGCGCTGTCGGTCGAAGAGAAAAAAACACAAGGTGCGGCGATCAATCTGGCCAAACAGGCGATCGAGGCTGCTTTGAATGCTCGCCGGCAAGCACTTGCCGATGCCGAATTGCAGGCCCAGTTGCAGGCAGAGGCGCTTGACGTGACGTTGCCTGGCCGCCAGCGCGGGTCGGGTGGACTGCACCCGGTGTCGCTGACACTGGAAAGAATTGAGGCGATTTTTGGCTCCATGGGGTTTGAAGTGGCGCAGGGCCCGGAGATTGAGTCGGACTGGTTCAATTTCACAGCGTTGAACACGCCGGAAGATCACCCGGCGCGATCCATGCATGACACCTTTTACGTTGAAGGTGGCACAGAACAGGCACCCAATCTGCTGCGTACACATACCAGTCCGATGCAGGTTCGTCATGCGGTACAACATGTCAAGAAACACCGCATGGCTGCGGAAGGTTCCGTGCCTGCGAATGCCCTTTTTTCGGGTGCCATGCCTGAAATTCGCGTCATTGCGCCAGGGCGTACCTACCGCGTGGACAGTGATGCCACGCATTCCCCCATGTTTCACCAGTGTGAAGGTCTGTGGGTCGGGGAGAACATCAGCTTCAAGGATTTGAAGTTTGTCCTCACGGATTTTTGCCGAACACTTTTTGAACAGGATGATCTGGTACTGCGTTTCCGTCCCAGCTTTTTCCCATTCACCGAGCCCAGTGCCGAGATTGACATCCAGTTTCAAAGTGGCGCACTTGCAGGTCGTTGGCTGGAGGTCGGTGGTTCCGGTCAGGTGCACCCCAATGTGATTCGCAACATGGGACTTGATCCCGAGCGTTACATCGGGTTTGCTTTTGGTATGGGGGTGGACCGGTTCACGATGCTCCGTTATGGTGTGAATGATCTGCGTCTGTTCTTTGACGGCGACATTCGTTTTCTGTCGCAATTCCGCTAACACTTGCTTGCCTGCGAGTTCTAGCGTTTCGATCCACGTTGTCCGACCCCAATAAACGACTATGCAATTTCCTGAATCCTGGTTGCGTGAATTCTGCAACCCACCTTTGAACACCACACAACTGTCTGACACCTTGACCATGGCCGGTTTGGAGGTGGAAGAACTCAAACCAGTGGCGCCTCCATTCAGCCACATCGTGGTGGGGGAAATCAAGGAGGCTGTTCAGCACCCCAACGCCGACCGTCTGCGTGTTTGTCAAGTGGATGTGGGGCAGGCCGCGCCTCTGACGATTGTTTGCGGAGCGCCCAATGCCCGTGCTGGCATCAAGGTCCCCTGTGCGCTGGTGGGAGCCGAGTTGCCTCCCGGTGAGGATGGCCAGCCGTTTTTGATCAAGGTTGGCAAGCTGCGCGGGGTCGAAAGCTTTGGCATGCTGTGTTCGGCACGTGAACTGAAGCTCTCTGAGGACCACGGCGGCTTGCTGGAACTTTCACCAGACGCTCAGGTGGGGCAAGACATTCGCCAGCACCTGAATCTGGACGACACGCTGCTGACGCTCAAACTGACGCCCAATCTGGCGCATTGCCTGAGCGTGTACGGGGTGGCGCGTGAAGTTTCTGCCCTGACAGGAGCCCCCTTGGCTGCACCCACCTTTCCGGTCACATCAGTGACAACAGAGGAAGTGCTGCCGGTCAAGGTCAGTGCACCGGATCTCTGCGGGCGCTTCTCTGGTCGTGTGGTCCGTGGCATCAATCCCCGTGCAACGACGCCAGGCTGGATGGTCGAGCGGCTGGCGCGTTGCGGCCAGCGTAGTGTGACAGCCCTGGTCGACATTTCCAACTATGTGATGTTTGAATTGGGGCGTCCGTCGCATATTTTTGACCTTGACAAAATCCATGGTGGTCTGGATGTGCGCTGGGGCCAGGTTGAGGAGCAGCTCAAATTGCTCAATGGCAACACGATCACCGTGGATGCCCAGGTCGGTGTGATTGCCGATGACGTGCAGGTGGAGTCATTGGCCGGCATCATGGGTGGCGACGCCACTGCCGTGTCTGATGAGACGCAAAATATTTACATTGAAGCGGCTTTCTGGTGGCCCAAGGCGATTGCCGGGCGTTCACGCAGGTTCAATTTTTCAACCGATGCTGGTCACCGGTTTGAGCGTGGCGTTGATCCTGACCTGACAGTGGAACACATTGAGCGCATCACCCAACTGGTCCTTGAGATCTGCGGCACCCCACAAACCGTTTGTGGCCCGATTGATGATCAGCAGGTGTCCATGCCTAAACCAGCCGTTGTGAACCTGCGGGTGGCCCGGGCCAGCAAGGTGCTTGGCATGCCGTTGACGCAGACTCAGTGTGCCAAGGCGCTGTCTGGTCTGGGTCTGCCGGTGGTGGAGGGTGACGGTGTGTTGTCGGTGACACCTCCGACTTACCGCTTTGACCTGCAGATCGAAGAAGACCTGATTGAGGAAGTGGCCCGGGTCGTGGGTTATGACAACTTGCCGGCGACACCGCCTCAGGCGCCTATTACCGCCAAAGTTCGTTCGGAGGCGCAGCGCGGCGAATTTGCTGTACGCCGTGCCGTGGCTGCGTTGGGTTACCAGGAAACCATCAACTTCAGTTTTGTGGACGAACGCTGGGAACGTGAACTGGCCGGTAACCCGAATCCGATCAAGTTGCTCAACCCCATTGCCAGCCAAATGAGCGTGATGCGTTCATCCTTATTGGGCTCGTTGTTGCAGGTTTTGAAGTTCAACCAGGATCGCAAGGCACAGCGTGTACGGGTGTTTGAGATGGGACGGGTTTTTTTGCGTGATCCCTCCGTGACCAGTACCGACACCACCGTCAAGGGGTTTGACCAGCCCATGCGTCTGGCAGGATTGGCTGTTGGGGCCAGTGATACGCTTGAGTGGGGTGTCAAGGAGCGCCCTGTTGATTTTTACGATGTCAAAGGTGATCTGGAGGCTCTGCTGGCTCCTGCCAGGTTGTCCTTTGTCCCGGCACAACATCCGGCCATGCATCCGGGACGCTGCGCCAGGGTGGTCCTGGATGGTGTCGATGTAGGTTTTGTTGGTGAACTGCATCCCAAGTGGCGGCAGTCCTACGACCTGAACCAGGCGCCGGTGATGTTTGAGATGGACTTGGCGACTGTGTTGCGTCGCGAGGTTCCTCGTGCCCAGGTTGTTGCCAAATTTCAATCCGTGGAGCGTGACATCGCTGTGCTGGTCGACGAAAAGGTCACCCACGATGCCCTGATGCAAGCCATCTGGGCGGCACCAGTCAACGGGCTGCTGCGTGACGCTGTGTTGTTTGATATTTACCGTCCAAAACCCAGTTTGGACGGCGTGGCCCCAACTGCTGAAAAGAGCATGGCGGTTCGTCTGACGCTGAACGCGCAGGACGCTGCCTTGACTGAAACGCAGATTGATTCTGCCGTGGCTGCGGTGGTGGCATCACTTGTCGCTCAGGTGGGTGCCCGTCAGCGCGCCTGACCCTGTGCCATATCGTGTCGTAAACACAACGAGTCTCCATGGATATCACTGTTGAATCTCTTGAAACGCCTGCGTTGACCAAAGCCCAACTGGCCGAATTGCTGTTTGAGCAAATTGGTTTGAACAAGCGGGAGTCCAAAGACATGATCGATGCCTTTTTTGACCTGATTGCACAGAGTCTCGTGGACGGCAATGATGTCAAGATCACCGGCTTTGGCAATTTCCAGATTCGCACCAAGGCGCCTCGGCCGGGGCGTAATCCTCGAACTGGCGAGGCCATTCCCATTGAGGCGCGCCGGGTGGTCACTTTTCATGCCAGCCACAAGCTCAAGGAACAAATCCATGAGCAAGGGGCGTCGTCCTCGCGTTTCTTGCCTGATTCCGTCAATTGATTCACGGTTGTCTTTACAGGCACTGGTGACTTAGAGTAACCTGCAAGCTTTTGCAGTTATTGCATTGATTTCAATGGAGAATTCTCTCCCGCTCATCCCTGCCAAACGCTATTTCACCATCGGTGAGGTGGGTGATCTGTGCGGTGTCAAGCCACATGTGCTTCGATATTGGGAGCAGGAGTTCACGCAGCTGCGCCCGATGAAGCGACGCGGTAACCGTCGCTATTACCAACACCATGAAGTGTTGATGATCCGCCGCATCCGGGACTTGTTGTACGACCAGGGTTTCACCATCAGTGGTGCGCGCAACAAGATGCAGGAGCTGTTGCAGGCTGAGCGTGACAAGTCGCGCCATGGGGAGGTTTTTCTTGACGGTGTTGAGGTGATCGAAGTCAGTGATGTCTCGTTAAACGATGTGCAGAACCTGTCGCAGATGCCGGACTTGGCATCCACACCAGACCCTTGGCTGCAGGTGCGCCACGAACTCGGTGAAATTCGCGAACTTCTGCTCGATGAGTTCTGAGAAACGTCTGCGGTCACGTTATAATCATCAGCTTCGGTGTGTGGCGCAGCCTGGTAGCGCACTTGCATGGGGTGCAAGGGGTCGAAGGTTCGAATCCTTTCACACCGACCAATAAAATCAAGGGCTTAGCATCGAAAGGTGCTAAGCCCTTTGTCTTTTTTGTACGTTCACCCACCGGTGCAGCGCACTTATTCCATTGCCTTGGCAGGTGCCATGTTGAATGATCCGTCTTTGGCCGACTTGTCGCTGGCAGCGTTTGACCAGATGGTCGCTGCCACGCCGGGTTTTCGTTCCCGGCCCGGCCAGCGTGACATGGCGGAGCGCATTGCCCAGGCCTTGCACGGCATCAGCCTGGGTGATCAGCCCCATCCCGACAAAGCCATTGCGGTGATCCAGGCCGGTACTGGCGTGGGCAAGTCCGCCGCCTACCTGGCCACCACCGTCGCCATGGCGTTGGCGCGCAAGACCCGGGTGGTGGTGTCCACCGCCACGGTGGCACTGCAAGAGCAATTGATGACCAAGGACCTGCCGGCCCTGGCAGCCGTGCTGGACACCCCGTTTGTCTACGCCCTGGCCAAGGGCCGCGGCCGTTATGTGTGCAAACTCAAGCTGGAGCGTTTGGCCGGTGCCGGCGGTGACGAAGGCAGCGAGCTGTTTGGTGTGGATGAAGATGCGCCACCCTCGCCAACTACCTATGGCAAACAGCTCAAAGGCCAGGACTGGCAAGACCCCGAAGAACGCCGCATGCAGCTCTATGACACGCTGGCTTCGGCGCTGGCGGCGGGCCGCTGGGACGGTGACCGCGACAGCCTGGCCGAGCAGCCTGATCCGCGTGACTGGGCCACCGTCGCGGCCGAACGCCACACCTGCACTGCCCGACATTGCCCGCGGTTTCGGGACTGCAGCTATTACAACGCCCGCACCCAACTGGCGCAGGCCCAGGTGATTGTGGCCAACCACGACCTGGTGCTGGCCTCATTGGGCATGAAAGCGCTGCCCGATCTGGACAACTGCCTGCTGGTGTTTGACGAAGGCCACCACCTACCGGCCGTGGCGCTGGACCAGTTTTCCGGGGCCATGGACCTCAGCGGCCTGCGCTGGCTCGACAAGCTGCCGCGCATTCTGCTGGATGTGGCCGAAAAACTGGGTTATGCCGTGGCCCAGGACGTGACCACGCTGGCCCAGCAACTCAAAACCGCCATGCTGGATGCCGGTCGTATCGCCATGGACCTGCTGCGCGTGGTGGCCACCAGTTATGACGTGGTGCACCGGTTCAAGGACGGCCAGCTGCCCGAGGCTCTGGTGGAGCCCATGACCCTGATCCAGGGCCATGCCCGCGGCCTGTCTGACGTGTTGGAAGCCCTGGGTGCTGAACTCAAGCTGCGCGCCAAGGAAGACCCGTCCCAAGCCGCGCAATGTTCGGTCCAATACGCCAAGCTGGGCCAGATGGCACCCAAGCTCAACAGCGTGCTGGGGACCAGTACCATGCTGCTGGCGCACGAGGCCCAGCCGATGGCCAAATGGCTCAAGTCCGACACCAGCAGTGGCCTGGTGAGTTTGAGCGCCCATGCCTGCCCGATCGTTCCGGGTGACTTGCTGCGTCGCCAGTTGTGGAGCCAGGTGCGCGGCGCGGTGGTGACCTCGGCCTCGCTGACCAGCTGTGGCAGCTTTGACTACTTTCTGGGTGAATCCGGGCTCGACGGTTTGCCGCAGGTGTCCACGCTGGCCGTGGCCAGCCCGTTTGATTACCGCACCCAAGGCCAGCTGGTGGTGGTGGAAACGGCTGCCGACCCGCGCCACGTCGAGAGTTACACCCGCGAAATGGTGGCGGCCCTGTTGACCGACCTGCGCCAGGTGCCACACGGCGCCCTGGTGCTGTTCACCTCGCGGGTGCAGATGAAAGCGGCGGTGGACGCGCTGGATGCGGCGCTGCTGGACCTGGTCCTGGTGCAGGGCCAGATGGCGCGCACGCGCTTGCTGGGTATCCATCAGGCCCGTGTCGAGGCGGGCCTGCCGTCGGTGATTTTTGGCCTGCAGTCGTTTGGCGAGGGGCTGGACCTGCCCGGTCTGTTGTGCGAGACCGTGTTCATTGCCAAGCTGCCGTTCAGTCCGCCGTCTGACCCGGTGGAAGAGGCACGCGCCGAATGGCTCAAACGCGAGGGCCGCGACCCGTTTGCCGAGCTGGTGGTGCCCGCCACCGGCATCAAACTGCTGCAATGGACCGGCCGCGCCATCCGTACCGAGGACGACCAGGCGCGGGTGATCTGTTATGACAAACGTCTGTTGTCCATGGCCTTTGGCCGGCGCATGCTGCAGGGCCTGCCGCCCTACGCGGTGTCACGTCGGCTGCACGGTCAGCCGCAGGCAGTGCCGGCGCAGCCCTGAGCGGCCTTGTCATGGGCGGCAATGCCCCAACCTACCCCATTCACAAGGAGTGCTGAGTTGACGAATGTTTTGTTGAAACTATTGGGCTGGGTCGTGCGGCTGGGCTTGTTGCTGGCCGGCGCGGTGTTTTTTGTCAGCCTGCTGGCCGCCGGCTTGTTGGTGCTGGCAGTCTGGCTGCTGCGGGCGTTGTGGGCCAAATTGACTGGCCAGCCGGTCAGCCCCTGGACGTTTCAGATGAAGCGGCAAGCCGCCTGGCAACGGTTTTACCCGCATGGCCCCGCCCAGCCTGGTAATGCAACGCCGGGTAAAGTGGTGGATGCCGAAGTGACGGACATCACCGACGTGGAACCCAAGCGCATCGAGCGTTTTGACCGATGAATGCTATATAAATCATAGCTAATAAGGCATATTCCAACCGGGCTAAGGCCCGTTTTTGCTTAAAAAATAGTCGGTTTCCAGGGGTGTCACTGCCCCCCAAAAACGCTGACCCATTGCCACAGGGCAAAGCCCGCCAGCAGGGTGCCTGACACCTGGTTGATCCGCCGACGCCAAACGGTGCTGAAGTGATGGCGCCAATGGCTCACGATGCTCGACAACACCAGCCACCACAAGGCTGAGCCCACCAGCACGCCAGACACCATGGGCAATGGTGTCACCACCTGCTGGGCACCTGCGGCCATGGCGGCGAACACGGCGATGAACGACAAAATGGTGGCCGGGTTGGACAGCGTCAGCACAAACGTGCCAGCCAGACAACGCAACAAATCGGCGCGGCTTGGCAACGGTGCGGCTTGTTCGGCCAGCGGTTGCGTCACGATGCGCCAGGCCATCCACAACAGCATGGCGCCGCCACCCAACGCCAGCCACACGCGGGCGCTGACCAGCCAGTGAATCACCTGCGTGACACCGAAGGCCCCCACCGCACCGTACACCGCGTCAGCCAGGGCCGCGCCCAGGCCGGTGGCCAGCCCGGCACGGCGGCCCAGGTCCAGCGTGCGTTGGATGGTCAGCAGCCCAATCGGGCCGACCGGCGCGGCGATCAGCACCCCCAGCGCCAGCGCTTTGAGAAAAAGAAAAAGTGTATCGGTTGTCATGCCCATGATGCTAAACAGGCCTCTTGGCACGCTGAATATCAAAATTCAGGAAAAAAGACCATTTGGCAAGAATAATTCAGGTAAATTGCCAGTTTTTGACATTTTTCATGATGCAGATCGACGAGAAGTCCTGGCGCCTGCTCCAAGCCGTGCAAGCCGATGGCCGCCAGCCGCTCAAGGCGCTGGCACAGGCGGCCAATCTGTCACTGCCCGCCACGGCCGAGCGGCTCAAGCGCCTGGAAGAGGCTGGGGTCATCAGCGGCTACCACGCCGAGGTGTCACCCAACGCTGTCGGGTATGGCGTGCGCGCCATTGTGGGCATCCAGGTGCCGCAGCCCGGCAAGCGCCAGCTGATCGACAAACTGTTGCAAATGCCCGATGTGCTGGAGTGCCATCACGTGAGTGGCGCCGACTCCTACCTGATGACGCTGGTGGCCACCGACCTGCCACATCTTGAAGCGCTGATTGCCCAGATCAACATCTATGGCGAAACCAGGACCTCCATCGTTTTTTCCACCCCGGTGCCACGCCGTGGTCTGTCGCCGCCCACGGCCTGAGGTGTGAAGTGAAGGCGCCTGGGCGGGGGAGTCAGGCAGCAATCTCGGTGCCCCAGAGAATGAGCACGACTGTGAGATTGACAAATGCATGAGGCAGAGCGGCTGCGAAGTACGCGCGAGGGAATGAAACCTTCCTCCAGGTCAAGTAGGCACATGAGAACACGAAGAAGCTCCATACGGTGCCGAAGAACCAGAGCGCGCCGAAAGTGGCATGAAAGCCAGCCCAGATGACGGCACTTGCTGCTGCGACCAGAAGCAGATTCTGGGAGAGCAAAGACAGAACCCAAAGAATGGCCGCCAGAAGCAATGTCTCAATGACTGGAGCGACCACAACCAGTCCTAGCACTTCACCCATGTTGACTTGTCTCCCCGGGGCGGTGATGCCTTCGGTGTTTACTCCGAGCGCACCTATCCAAGCATTGTTGGGTTGGCGCGCCAAGTTGCCCAAGTCAGTGCGGCAGCGAAACTGACCCAAGCGAAGTACGGAGCCAGGATGATTGCCGCGAAACGGTTGAGCCGCCAGAAGC
>NZ_JAQTWM010000015.1:47706-52970 GCF_028689305.1 Rhodoferax sp.
GAGCGCACCTATCCAAGCATTGTTGGGTTGGCGCGCCAAGTTGCCCAAGTCAGTGCGGCAGCGAAACTGACCCAAGCGAAGTACGGAGCCAGGATGATTGCCGCGAAACGGTTGAGCCGCCAGAAGCTGACCATGCAGATCAGGATCAGGCACCAGAGCGCAAGGACCTCGAAGAACGCCCAGGCGCCTTGCTTCCAGACGAAGAACAACCACGTCCAGAGAGCGTTTGCGCAAAGCTGGGCAACGAAGAGCCCGAGGGCGCTTTGAGAAACCCGCAGCACTCTGCCGCGCCAGACCAGCCACGCTGCTACAGCCATGAGCAAGTAGAGCGTGGTCCAGACTGGAGCGAACAGCCAGCCGGGCGGCGCCCAGGTCGGCTTTGTGAGCGAGGCGTAGAACGCGCCGGCCTGGGCAGATGCGATCGCGCCCAGAGCCGCTGTCAGGAATGTCAGTGCGAGCCAGCCAAGCAGGCCCAGAGATTGCTGAAAGGGTGTTCGAGTTACCGTTGTGGTTGCCATAGGCTCGCCTCACGAGGCTGTAACTTATTGATCATCAACTTCAGTGTAAACACCATCCACATGTCCCACCCCGGCGAGTAGGGTTCAGAGGTGGCCCTGACCAAGGTGATGGCGAAGTTCACGGTAAAGATCCTGGGATGTTTTTCCAGGGAGGCAGCTTATTGAGGTGACTGAAAAACGCGATTTTTGCGCCTGATGGGGTGGTGCTGCACGGGGGATGCGTCAGCCTGCGCCTGTTGTTTGTATCCGGGCTACAGGCCCATTTTTCTCAAAGCTCAAAACGTCACCAGCGTGGCGCCATATTTGACCGGCTGCAACAGGTATTTGAGCGCCAGCCGGTAGGTGTCCAGATCAAAACGCCGTTCTTGCGGGCGGCTTTGCAGGGCCTCGGCCAGCGCATCGTCGCTGTGCACGGTGGCCAGATGGCACCAGTGGTCAAACAGGTGGATGTCGGTGCGGCCGGTTGATGGGTCGTGTTCACGCAGACCCACGCAGCCGGCAAACGGCCAGGACCGCAGCTTGTCGGCGCTCAGTGCCAGTTGCAGGCGCAGGTTGTGGCGCGACGGGCTTTCTGCGCCACAACAGAGCCCTTGGCAGCGGCCAGCCAGATGGGCAGGGCAGGCGCCCTGGCCCGAGGTCAACCCCAGGGCCTGCGGACACAGCTGGTGGGTTTCGGCCAGTTCACGCAGGCGGCTGATGGCCTGGTTTCTGGAACGGTAGGGGCCATACAGCCGGTCCAGTTGTTCAGGGGCCAGCTTGTTACCCCGTTGCAGCGTCAGCAGGGGGCGTTTGGCCGGGTTGGCGTCCAGCAGCCAGACCCAGGGTGTGTGGTCACGTGCCGCGGGGTGCTGCGGTGGTGTTGCCAAGGTCTTGCGCCAGCGCGTTTCAAGCAGCTGGGCGCCGAGTTCGCCAGCGGTTTCCTGCCAGCTGATGCGCTGCACTGTCTGGCTCAGGCCCGGCACTGGTGGCGCGTGGCCAGCAGCCTGGAAGTGCGACAGGATGCGGTGGCGCAGCCGGGTGCTTTTGCCCACATGCAGCACTTGGTCGCCAGCGCCGTGAAAGGCGTAGACCCCGTGCCCTTCGGGAATGGCTGCGGGCTGCAGGTCCAGCTGCGGCGGCAGCGCGGCGCTGCCCTGCAGCAGCGCCTGGGCATGCTGGCGCAGCCTGTCGATGCCAAATTCGGTGAACACCTGTTGCAGCCAAGTCTGCATCACCTCTACGTCGCCCATGGCGCGGTGGCGTGATGCCGTGGTGATGCCGTGGCGCTGCATGATGGCATCGAGCCCGTGCCCCTTGGCCTGCGGATACAGCCGGCGCGACAAACGCACGGTGCACAGGGTGTGGGTGTGCAGCGTCACGCCCAGGCGGGCGAATTCGCTTTGCAGGAAACCGTGGTCAAAACGCACGTTGTGCGCCACCAGCACGGCGCCGTCCAGCAGGCGCAACAGCTGCGGACCAACTTGGGCAAACGTCGGCGCGTCGGCCACCATGGCGTTGCTGATGCCGGTGAGCCGTTCAATGAAGCCGGAAATGGCCACCCCCGGGTTGACCAGGGTGCTCCAGCGTGCCACCTCGACCCCGTGCTCGAAGCGCACCGCCGCAATTTCGGTGACGCGGTCCTGCGCCGCATGGCCACCGGTGGTCTCCAGGTCAAGCAGGACGTAGCAGGGCAGCATGGCGACTTAGGGGGGGTCAAAAATGATAGCATCTTACCCAAGTGTTGTCTGGGCTAGAGGGATAAAACATCAACAAAACATCAGGGCCAACCAGGCGGGGTCGTCCAGCACACTGGTGACGAAAAAGTGGCCGGTGCGGTAAAACCACAGTGTCAGGGTGGCCTGCAGTTCAGCTGACATCAAAGACGTGGACTTTGAACTGGCCGCTGGCGCGGTCGGCAAAATACCGTTTCAGGGTTTCGGACACGGTGCGGAATGCCATCTCGTTCCAGGGGATCTCGTCCTCGGCAAACAGCCGGGCCTCGCTGGTTTCAATGCCAGGGTCAAACTGGTCGCTGAGCAGGTGGGCCAGGTAGAACAGGTGCACCTGGCCGACCCGGGCAATGTTGACCAGGGCATAAAAATCACCCATCTCGAACTGGGCGCCGGCTTCTTCCAGGGTTTCACGCGCCGCGCCTTGCGAGACGGTTTCATCCAGCTCCATGAAACCTGCCGGCAGGGTCCAGCGGCCCAGGCGCGGCTCGATATTGCGTTTGCACAGCAGCACCTTGTCACCCCAGACCGGGATGGTGCCCACCACGTTGAGCGGGTTTTCATAGTGAATGGTCTGGCAGGACGGGCAGACCGCCCGCGGCTTGGTGTCACCGTCGTCAGGAATCCGGTACACCACGGCGTGGCCGCAGGTCTTGCAGTGCTGAATGGGGGGCCGATGCATGGGGCGCGGGCGGTGGTGTCAGCGCACCGTGAGGCTGATCGGGGTCAGGCCAGCCACCTCGGCCACCAGGGTGTCGCCGGGCACGACAGCGGCCACACCAGCCGGTGTGCCGGTATAGATCAGGTCACCGGCTTGCAGCTCCCAGGCGCTGGAGAGCTGGGCAATGGTTTCGGCCACATTCCAGATCAGGCGGTCGATCTGGCTGTGCTGGCGCAGCGTGCCGTTGACCTGCAGGCGGATGTCGGCCTGATGGATGCCGGGCAAGGCCGCAGCCGGGGTGATCGGGCCGATCGGCGCCGAGTGGTCAAACCCCTTGCCGATGCACCAGGGGCGGCCCTGCTTCTTCATGTCGTTTTGCAGGTCGCGCCGGGTCATGTCCAGGCCCACGGCATAGCCATAGATGTGGCGCAGCACCTGGTCCACGGCGATGTCCCGTCCTCCGGTGCCAATCGCCACCACCAGTTCAATCTCGTGGTGCAGATTCCGGGTCAGGCTGGGGTAGGGCAGGGTGGCGGTCTGGCCGGCCTCCACCACCACAATGGCATCAGCCGGTTTCATGAAGAAAAACGGTGGCTCGCGGCCGCTGTGGCCCATCTCCTGGGCGTGTTCTTCGTAGTTGCGGCCAACACAGTAAATGCGGTGCACCGGAAAACGTGCCGGTGTACCTACCACGGGCACTGACACGGTGGGGCTGGGCGGAAAAACGTAGCTCATGCTCACCCTTTCACGGCGTCTGATTTGGCCACCAGCTCGAAGTGCTGGACCGTCGGTGCGGTGGCAAAAAACGGGCCGACAATCGCGCGCCATTGCCCAAACGCCGGCGACTCCCGAAACCCCACGGTGTGGTCCTCCAGCGTGGTCCAGAAAATCTGCAGCACATAACGCTGGCGGTTTTCCAGACAACGGTTGACCTTGAAACCCTCAAACCCGTGGGCGTGGCTGATGACGGTTTTCAGGCCGCGCTGGATGGCCTCTTCAAAAGCCTCGTTCTGGTCAGGGTGGATGGTGATGTCGGCGAGTTCAAGAATCATGGGGTCTCCGGGTAGGTGGCTGGGCAACGGGCCAATTCTAGAGTCAGGGCCGCCGTCTCGCCGGGCACTGTTATGCTGCACCCATGCACAACACGACTTTTATTCCCGGCAAGGATGCCGCACTCGAATCCACCATCAGCACGCTGCAAGGCAAGCTGCAGCAGCTGGGTTTTCATATTGAAGAGCGCAGCTGGCTCAACCCGGTGGACGGCATCTGGTCGGTCCACATCCGCGACCGCGACTGCCCGTTGATGTTCACCAACGGCAAAGGCGCCAGCCGGCTGGCCTGCCTGGCCAGCGCCCTGGGTGAGTTTGTCGAACGGCTGTCCACCAACTACTTCTGGACCCACTTTTACCTCGGCCCGGACGTGGCCAGCCGCGACTTTGTCCACTACCCGCAGGAGCGCTGGTTTGACGTGCCCGAAGACGGCAGCTGGCCCGCAGAACTGCTGACGCCAGAGCTGCAGCAGCTCTACAACCCGCAGGGCACGGTCGAGGCCCAGGCCCTGGTCGATTTCAACTCCGGCCATCAGGAGCGCGGCATCTGCGCCATCCCCTATGTGCGCGAGCGTGATGGCCAGACGGTGTATTTCCCGGTCAACATCATTGGCAACCTGTATGTCAGCAACGGCATGTCGGCAGGCAACACGCCGCAAGAGGCCCGCACCCAGGCCTTGTCCGAAATTTTTGAGCGTTCGGTCAAGGCGCGCATCATCAGCGAGGGCATGTGCCTGCCCGATGTGCCCGAGGCCGTGATCGCCCGCTACCCGCGCATTGCGCGCGGTATTGCGGCCCTGCGCGAGGCCGGGTTTGGCATCCTGGTCAAGGACGCCTCACTCGGTGGCCAGTACCCGGTGATGAATGTCACCCTGCTCAACCCGCAAGACCAGGGCTGTTTTGCCAGCTTTGGCGCCCACCCGCGGTTTGAAGTGGCGCTGGAGCGGGCCCTGACCGAGCTGCTGCAGGGGCGCGCGCTCGATGCCCTGTCAAACTTTCCGGCGCCGGGGTTTGATCTGGAAGAAACCGCGAGTTCCACCAACATCGAAATCCATTTTGTCGATTCCAGCGGTGTCATTCACTGGAAGTTTCTCGGCAGTGAGCCTGACTATGCGTTTGTCGACTGGAACTTCAGCACCACCACGGCGGATGACGATGCCTGGTGTGTGCAGCGCCTGCACCAGGACGGTCACGACATCTATGTTGCCGAATTCACCCACCTGGGGGCTTATGCCTGCCGCATCCTGGTGCCCGGCCTGTCCGAGATTTACCCGCTCGATGACCTGGAGTTCGAGAACAACAGCGTGGCCAACCCGATCCGCGAGGC
>NZ_JAQTWM010000100.1 GCF_028689305.1 Rhodoferax sp.
AAAGACACCGCCACCAATGTCGGTGCCGGTGCCGCGATTTACTAACGAAAGAACGCCATGACTGACTTGATCCATGAAATTGCTACCAGCCTGTCCACTGGCGCGGTGATTCCCTACCTGGGGCCGGACATGTTGTCCCTGTGCACCGATATCAAGGTACCTGGCACACCACTGGCGCTGGCCGAGAGCATGACCGCCAAGGTCAGCGTGCCGCACAAAATCCGCAAGCGCCTGACGCAGGCCGCGCAGTTCATTGAAAACTTCAAGCACCGCAAATCGGTGGTGCACCTGATGAACGAGGCCTTTGCCACATCACCCGCGCCATCTCCTTTTCACCTGGCTTTGGCCGGCAGTGGGGCCGGGCTGTGGGTTGACACCTGGTACGACGATGTCATGTCTGCCGCACTGGCGCAAGTGGAGCCCAAGAGCGGCTGGGTGCAGGTGCAAGGCCTGTCGCAGTCCGAGCATTTTGGCCAGTGGACCGGGGCTTACGCCGCCGACGGCACGGCGCTGGCGGAACTCTCCGCAAGCCCAGGGCGCATGCTCTACAAACCGATAGGCAGCCACAGCCCGGCAGGCAACTACCTGGTGTCTGACAGCGACTATGTCGAGGTGTTGACCGAGATCGACATCCAGACCCCGATTCCCGCCGCCGTGCAAGCCTGGCGCAGCGGGCGCAACTTTCTGTTTCTGGGCTGCCGTTTTGACGACCAGCTCACCCGTTGTTTTGCCCGCCAGATCATGAAACGCTCCAGCGACCGCCATTGGGCCATCTTGCCCAATGAACCGACCCGCATGGAAGCGCGTTTTCTGGCTGAACAAAACATCACCCGCATCGACATGACGTTGGCCGAGTTTTCCACCGCCTTGATGGCTGCCATGCAACCCGCACTGACCGCTTGACCGTCTTTTTTCTCCTGTTTCCTTAACCACCTCGCGGGCCTGAGCCCCTTTTTCACCATGACCACTCTCACCGTTCTCCCCTCTGGCAAGTCTTACGAAGTTGCTGCCGGCACCAGCCTGCTCAAAGCCCTGCAAGCCGCGGGCGAGCCCATCATCAGCAAATGCGGCGGCGAAGCCAAGTGCGAAAGCTGCCACGTCTACGTGACGGTGGGGCGCAAAAGCCTGTCCAAAATCCAGCGCGTTGAAAACGAAAAACTTGACGGCATCGTAGGTGTCAGCTCCAACTCACGGCTGGCTTGCCAGGCCCTGCTGGGCGAAGAAGCGGTCACCGTTGAGCTTCTGAAGTAAACACCCCCCACCATGGCTGACCCCGTCCCACTTCCTGTCACGCCGGTGGTGGACGTGGCCATCGTCGGGGCCGGGCTGTGTGGCCTGGCGCTGGCCCACATGTTGGTCGCGCAGGGCGTGAGCCTGCGGCTGATCGAGGCGCGCGAGCGCCTGGGTGGGCGCATTTTGACCCAGCCCTGCGAAGCCACCGGCCAGGCGCTGGATCTGGGGGCGAGCTGGTTTTGGCCCGAGACCGAACCGCGCATCACCGCGCTGTTGTCGGAGCTGGGCCTGGCCAGCCACGCCCAGCATGACCCAGGCGATGCGCTCTGGCTGACCGACCCCAACCGCGAGCCCGAGCGCCGCAGCGAAGTCGGCGGTATTCACGTCGGTGCGCGTGCGGTAACCGGTGGCGCGGCCCGCATCATCCACACCCTGGCAGAAAGCCTGCCTCCTGGCAGCGTTCGCACGGCTGCGGCCGTGCACCTGCTGCGGGACCGGGGTGAATACATCGAACTGATCTGCCGCACCGGGCCAGCCATCCGGGCGCGACAGGTGGTGCTGGCCCTGCCACCCCGCCTGATTCACCAACACATTCAATTTGAGCCAGCGCTGCCCGCCGCCGTCTGGGCCGCGCTTGCCGCCACCCCAACCTGGATGGCCGCTCAAGCCAAGTCAGCCACCACGTTTGCGCAGCCGTTCTGGCGCATGGCGGGCCAATCCGGCAACGCTTTTGTGCGCCATGCCCAGGCTGTGCTGGGTGAGGTGTTTGATGCCTCTGCGCCCGGTCTTTCTACGGGCGCTTTGGGCGGTTTTGTCGCCCTGAACGCGGCCCAGCGCGAAAGCTTTCAGCGCGGCTTGCCCCTGCTGATCAGCAGCCAACTGACCCAGTTGTTTGGCCCGGCGGCACAAGACGGCCAGGCCTACCTGCAAGACTGGGCGCTTGAGCCCTGGACGTGCAGCACGCTGGAGCGCAGCCAGCCACAAGCCCCTCCGCAAAACGAGCCCTTGCTGCGCCAAGCTTTGTGGGCCGGGCGGCTGCTGCTGGGCGGCAGCGAAACCGCCGCACACGGTGCCGGTCACATGGAAGGGGCGCTGGAGTCGGCCGACCGCTTGCAGCACGCCCTGTGCCGCCCCAGCGCCAACCGCACCCTGGATGCCTTTGATGACACGGCGATCGCCAGTTTTGCCATCTGCGTGCAGGCACTGCGCGGCCTGGCTCCCCAGCGTTACCGGCAGCACCTGACCCGCTTGCTGGCCAGCCAGCAGGCTGAACTGCTGACCCAACGGGCCTTGCTGGCCACCGTTGACCAGGTCTACAGCGAAGCCCTGGTGCAGCTTGATGTGCTGTTGCCGGTGATGAATCTGCCCGCAAGCGAGATCACCAAAGGTCGCCATGCCTTGACGGCCAGTTTGCTGACCGCTTTTGACGGCTGGAACAAACACCTGCTGGAGGCCGCGCTGGCGCACAACGCCAGCTCCTGCGCCCTGTCCAACTTCCCCACCGAGCACCAGCCCGATGCCGACAGCTTGCGTGCCATCACCCTCGATCTGGCCGCCGCCTGGCGCGAATTTGCGCTGGAACTCAATGCCCGGCTGCTGCAGGCTGCGGGCGAAATCGAAAGCACCACGTAGGCCATGACCCCCATCCTCCACAGCGCCCGGCTGGGCCTGATCGAACAAGCCGGTACGTCTGTAGCGATTCTGGTGGAGGGGCTGGAGCGCGAAGAACTGCTGCGCTCGCGCCTGACCCGCCAGGAGGTGCTGCGCCAGCTCAACACCCTGGCCCAGAGCGCCGCTCAGGTGGAACCGATTGAGCGTTCACAGATGCCCGAGCTGGACTGGAGCGGCTGGGATGCCCTACAGCGCCGCTTTTCAGAACCGGCCAGCGCGGCGCTCGACGAAGCCCTGTGGTTTGCCTGCACATCCCTCGTCCCCGCCACACTGCTGTGGCTGCGGGTCTACCAGCAAAGCCAGCCAGAGCTGTTTCGCATGGTGCCTGGAGTAGATCAAAAATAATAGCTGTCAGAGCTTTATTAACAAGCGATAGAGACATATTTCATTCGTAAATTCAGCAACTAATTCCCGCCAGCGCCCACAATCAGGTTGAACACCTCGCGCAGTAAAAGCAACTCACTCATTGCACTGCCGCGCAGCAGGCTGATGGGTTTGAACTCGCCACCCAGCGCCCGGATGGCGGCTTTGGGAGCCTCAAAGCTGGTGAAGCGCAGCAGGTGAATGCGCACCGGGCCAGACTCGGTTTGCGCCCAATGGTTGAATTCGTTGACGCGCTTCAGCTCATCAGGGTTCAGGCCGCAGCGCTGCACCAGCGCAAGCTTGACCGCCGAGCCAGAGAACGCTGGCTCGATGACGGCTGGCGACGGCATCGGTGTTGCGGCATCTGGCAGGGCGGCGGGCCACAGCAGTGATTTTTCCCAGCGAGGAAAAAGCAGTGCGGCGCTGTAGCTGTCGAAATGCGTGAGGATCACACGGTTGTGGTGAAAGATGTCGGGTGTATTCATCTGCTTGGCCTTTTAAATATCAGGATGGGATGCCCTTGCAGGCGGGGCATCAGCGGTAACCTTCCTCGTGCAGCACACGCTGCACCACAGGACGGCTTCGCATCAGTTGGTAGTGCGCCGCACAACGCGGTGGCAAGGGTAGGGCGGTTTTGTCGGCCCAGAACGCCACGTAAAACAGCGCTGCGTCAGCAATAGAAAAGTCCGCCCCGATGGCATAGCCGGTCTCTGGCAGGCGTGCCTCAATCACGGCAAAAGCCTCACTGACGATCTCGCAGCCACGCGCCTGCACACTTGCGTGCCACACAGACCTGTCAGCGTTGGTCAGAGCGGCAGGTAGGTAACGCTCGGTGGTGAAGATGCGCGTAAAACCCTGGCCGTGCACCGTGCCGACCACGTAATCCATCAGCTCCAGTGTTTGTGCAGCCAGCAGCGCATCGTCCGGCAGCAAGCGTTTACGTGGGTAACTGCGCGCCAGCCAGTAGGCGATGGCCTGAAATTCGGTCAGCGCCCGGCCATCATCGAGCACCAGCGTCGGGATCGTGCCTTTGGGGTTGAGCGCCCGGTATACGGGCTTGAGGTGGTCCCCTGCGGGCAGGTTGACGAGGGTCACTTCAAACGGCAAGTCCAGCTCTTCCAGCAGGATGTGGATGCCGGTGGAGCAGGAGCCGGGGGTCATGTAGAACTTGAGTGTCATGCGGCATGCAAAGCAAGATACATGACAACCCCCAGGCTTGCACGGCACTTGCTAACAAGCCGTGTACGCCGACAGAACGAACAACAGGTTCGTTGGCGTGTGCTTTTTGTCGCACCCTTGTGTCACCTTTGTCTGTTTATGTCCATGGTTTTATACCCTCTGCTAAACCACGATGACCTGCGCCGCTGGCGGGCCTGCTCGCGTCGCTTCTGGCTTTACCGTCGCAGCGAACACCTGGCCACCGCAAAACTCACCGGGCGGGAAGTCCCGGTGAAAAACCGTGCCGATGTCAGCGCCGAGGCGGCGGTGGTCTACGGCCCGGGTGTGGATGCAGCCTTGCGCGCCTCGTACCCGCTGGCGGACATCATCCCGCCACCCGCCACCCAGGCCGAGTGGACCCGCGCCCTGCGACAAACCCTGCATTGTCTGGATGACGACCAGGTGGCCCCTGAGGGCTGGGCAATTCTGGGGGCCTGCCTGACCAGTGAAGACCGAGCCCAGGCGCGGATTGATGTGCTGACCTGCGGCGAACGGGGGCTGCGCCTGTTCAAGGTGCGCTACGCCACCGTCGGCGACGAGTCCGATGTGGACACGGCGGCGTTCTGGACCGATGTGGCCGCGCGCTGCGGTTTGCGCGTGCAAAGCGTGGGTTTGTTACTGGTGGATGCCGATTTCATCTACCCCGGTCACGGCTGTTACGCCGGCCTGTTTCGTGAGGTGGATCTGGCCCCGGTGCTGGGCTCGCGCCCGGTAGCGGCCTGGCTGGATGCCATGCGCGCTTGTGATCGCGGGCCGCAGCCACCGGCCACGCCCGGGGCGCATTGCACCCAGAACGGCGGTTGTGAGTTCACCCGGCAGTGCGCAGCGTGTACGGTGTCAGCCGCACAAACTGCACCTGATCCGCTGGCCAGGCTGGAGATCGTGGGGCACGACTTGGCGAGCGAACTGCGTCAAGCTGGCCACACAGATTTGCACAGCGTTGCCCCGCAAACCCTGGACAACACACGGCATCGCCGCGCCATGCGGGCCATTCAGCAGGGCGCACCGGTGCTGGAGCCCGAGGTTGCGGCCTTGATACAAACGCTGCCCTACCCGCGCCACAACTTGCGTTTGGACACCATTGGATTTGCCGTGCCCCTGTGGGCGGGCACACGGCCCTACCAGGTGTTGCCTTTCCAATGGACGTGTGATGTGCTGCAGGCGGATGGTCAATCTGAGCAACATGGCTTTCTGGCCGAGGCACAAGGCGGTGACCCACGCCGCGCGTTTGCGTTGTCGCTGCTGCAGGTGCTGGGCAGCCAGGGTGCCGTGCTGGCCTACAACGCGGGTTTTGAGCGCAACCGCATCCGCGATCTGGCGCGTTTGTTTGACGATCTGGCCCCAGCCCTGGAAGCGGTGCTGGCGCGCCTGGTTGACCTGTTCCAGATTGCCCGTGCGCACTATTACCACCCGGTGATGGCGGGTTCCTGGTCGTTCAAGTCGATCAGCCGTGCGGTGGCCCCCGATGTCACGCTCACGCTGGATGAAACGCTGGCCCCATCTCCGCAAGCCGCCTTTGCGCAGTCTCTGCAGCATGGCCTGGAGGCCCAGACCCGCCAGCAATTACGCGCCGCCCTGCAAACCCATGGCCAGCAACAGACCGAGGTTTTGCGCCGTATGGTGACCTTGTTTGAGACTGCGGCCGGCGGTCAAGCCCAGAACCAACGCGATTCCCATTTGTAAGACAGACTCACCATGACCAACCACCTTGCCACCCAACAGTCGGCCTATTTGTTGCAACACGCTGACCAGCCAGTGGATTGGTATCCTTGGGGCGCGGAAGCGCTGGCGCTGGCCAAACGGCTGGACAAACCCATCCTGCTGTCGATTGGCTACGCCGCTTGCCACTGGTGCCATGTGATGGCGCGCGAATCGTTTTCCGATGCCACCACGGCGTCCCTGATCAACGAGGGTTTTGTCGCCATCAAGGTGGACCGCGAAGAGCGCCCCGACATCGATGCGGTCTACCAGTTGGCGCACCAGTTGCTGCGCCGCAGTGGTGGCGGTTGGCCGTTGACAATCTTTCTGTCGCCGCAAGGCATACCGTTTTACAGCGGCACCTATTTTCCGAGTGATGCGCCCGAAGGCCAAGCCACATTTCGCCATGTGCTGGGCTCGGTCAGCACGGTCTGGAGCGAGCAGCGCCCTGTCCTGGCGCGGCAAGACCAGGCCTTGCGTCTGGCACTGGCCGCCAGCCAGCCACGGGTCGATGACAAAGCGGTGCTTGATGCTGCCGTGCGCACGCAGGCATGCCAACAACTGGCGGCCGCCTTTGATACCAGACATGGTGGTTTTGGTGCTGCGCCGAAGTTCCCGCACCCCAGCGACCTGGCCTTTTTGTTGCACCGTGGGCGTGATGAGGGCGACGCGCAAGCCCGCGACATGGCCTTGTTCACGCTGCGCAAAATGGCTGAAGGTGGCTTGTTCGACCAGATCGGCGGCGGCTTCTTCCGCTACAGCGTGGATGCCCAATGGCGCATTCCGCATTTCGAAAAAATGCTGTGTGACAACGGCGTGTTGCTGGCGCTGTATGCCGAGGCCCTGGCGCTGACCGGTGAGCCGCTGTTCCGCCGCGTAGTGGAAGACACGGCCGACTGGGCGCTGCGTGAGTTGCAGGCCGATGCCGGGGGCTTTCATGCGTCACTGGCTGCGGACGACCCCCAGGGACGTGAAGGGCACTTTTACGTCTGGGAATCCGAGCCGCTGCGCCTGGCCCTCTCCCCCTTCGAGTGGGATGTGTGCGCCGCCCATTGGGGCTTGGTGGATGCACCCAACTTTGAGGGCGGCAGCTGGCATTTGCACGTGACCCGCTCGGCCGCCAAACTGGCCGCCACCCTGGATCGACCCGAGGCGCTGGTGCAAGAGTACATCTCCAGCGCACGCGACAAACTGCTGGTGGAGCGCAACAAGCGCGAGCGCCCGCCGCGCGATGCCAAGGTGCTGACCGGCTGGACCGCGCTGATGATCACCGGCCTGGCGCGCGCTTCCCACGTATGCCAGCGCCCGGACTGGCTCAAAGCGGCGCGGGCCGCGCTGGGCTTTTTGCGCCGGGAACGCTGGGTGGAAGATGGCCGCACCTCCGGGCATCTGCACACCTTGCCCGGGCAAGACGCGTTTCTGGATGACCACGCCTTTTTGTTGGAAGCGGTGTTGGCACTGCATGAGGCCGATCCACAGCCGGACGACGTGCCGTTTGCCGAAGGTTTGGCCCGCGCCATGCTGGCGCAGTTTGAAGACCGCGACCTGGGTGGTTTCTTCTTCACCCGCCATGAGGCTCCGGCGCTGATCCACCGGCTCAAAACCGGCATGGATGCTGCCACCCCGTCCGGCAACGGTGTTGCAGCCTTGTCTTTGCTGGCGCTGAGCCACCAAGTCAGCGACCCCAATGCGGCCAGATACCACACAGCGGCCCAGCGCTGCGTGCGGGCATTTGCCGCCACCGTTCGCGCTGATCCGGCCAGTTGTAGCAGCTTGCTGGGTGCCGCAATGCTACTAAATAACTAGCTGTTAACGCTTATATATAAAGGGCTATAGGTCAATTTATCTTATAAAAATACCGGCAGCGGCAGCGCGCCCCTCAAACCTTGTCCGGCCCATTGAGCCCACTCACCGACCACCATGAACCCACCATTGCTCCCTGCGCATCCTGCCCCGGCTGAGGCCGTCCAAATTGACCCCTGCGAGCCCTTGAGCGCCGACGAGTTCGCCGCGCTTACGTCCATCCTGAACTACCTGCGCGCGCGCCACGATGCGATCCCGACCTGGGAGTTTTGTGAAGGCTTCATGGCCGCGCTGATTTGTTGCCGCCGCCCGATCCCGCCCGATGACTACCTGCCGGTGTTGCTGCCGGTGTCGTTTGCCAACGCCGTCCAGCGGCAGCATTTCCTGACGCTGTGGACACGCCGCTGGCTGCTGGTCAGCCAGGCGCTTGCTGCCAGGATCGAAGCCCTGACCGATGCCACCGCCTACCAGCCCGAGTTGCTGGATGCGCGGGCTGACTTTGCCGCCCTGCCTGAGGCAGAGCGCGCCCAACGCCGGGGAGAAAAACTGCCAGCTTTCGGTCAGTTGTGGGCCAAGGGTTTCATGGCGGTGGTCACTGCCTGGCCGCAAGACTGGGCCGTGTCACGCAACAGGGAAGCCATCAGGTGGCGCGCCACGGCGCTGGATTTGGTGGCAGCCCTCACGCAGGACGATACCGAGCCACCGACCCTGCATGCGTTTGAGGATGCGGCTGGTCCACCCACCGTCAGTATCAAACGTATGAAAGCCTTTGGTGATGCGCTCTGGTCGGTCTACAACATGCACGAGATGTGGCGCACCCTGGGACCGCGGATTGAAACCGTGGTCAAGACCGCCACGCCGGGTCGAAATGACCCGTGTGCGTGCGGCAGCGGCAAGAAATTCAAGAAATGCTGCGGCAGTTAGCTATGTTTTTTGATAGCTTCTTGAGCGGGGGTTCCCGGGTGAGAACTTTCGGGCGGTGGAATAATTTTCACTGTAGGACGAACTGAAATTCGGCAAAATGCGAGTCAGTTCAAACCCCAACAGGAATAATGCATGAGCACTGAAGCATGGACCCTCACGCGAGGCGATGGCACCCAACGAAAAATTCTGGGCTACCGCTTCGCGCCGGAGAAGCTCAGCAACCGCAAGCAGTTTTCCGCCGCCAAGGCCAATCTCAAGCTGCCGCCCAAAGTGGATCTGCGGCAATATCTGACCGAGATTGAAGACCAGCAAAACACCAACAGCTGCGTGGCCAACGCCGTGGCGGGCGCCTATGAATACCTGGTGAAGAAGCACGAAGAGCGGGACTACGACGTCAGCCGCCTGTTCATTTATTACAACGCCCGTGACCTCGGCGGGATCGAGGGCGACAACGGCAGCCTGATTGCTGACGCCATCGAGGGCCTGCGAAGCCACGGGGCGTGCGCTGAAGAAAGCTGGCCATTTACTCAAAACAAAGTCGACAAACGACCCAGCGACGATGCTTTTGAGGAAGCCGCCCAGTTCGTGGTAGAAGACATGCAGTTGGTACCCGTGAACCTGATGGCCTGGAAAAACTGCCTGGCCGAGGGGCACCCCATCATCTTCGGCATTTCACTGTATGAGTCGTTTGACCAGCAGCGCAAAAAAGGCGTGGTGCCCTTGCCCACGCCCAAAGAGTCGTCACGCGAGTCGCACGGCGGCCACGCCATGCTGTGTGTGGGCTATTCGGACCCCGACCGTGTCTTCATCGTACGCAACTCGTGGGGCCCCGACTGGGGCGACAAGGGGTACTGCTACATCCCGTATGACTACCTGGTCAACCCCAAATACAACGACGGCGACAGCTGGATCATCCGGCAGCTGGAGAATTTTGAGTTCGACCAGGAAGGCTGGGGCGACGACACATCGTTGATCGGCGACTTCAACACCGAGCTGGCCAACATGTCTGAAGAGGACTACGGCACCCTGCTTGATGCCATGGGCGAGCACCCCCTTGAACTTCGCATGGCGCTGATCTTCCTCGCCGCTGCGGGGGCCGACGGCGACCTGAGCGACGACGAGCTGGCAGAAATTGCCACCTATTTCGCCGCCGTGGTCGAATCATTAGGCGTGAACACCCAGGTTGACAAGTTGCTGCGTCGCGCCGCAGCCAAGGTGGACGACGAAGAACTGCTGGAGGAATCCATCGCGCTGCTGGGTGAGCACCTGTCCACCACGATGCTGGCCAGCATCGTCAACAGCATCACGGAAATTGCCAGCACCGACGAGCTTGAAGACAGTGAAGACGAGTTTGTGGCGGCACTGATTGAAGCCTGGCAA
This sequence comes from Rhodoferax sp., assembly GCF_028689305.1. Taxonomy (GTDB): domain Bacteria; phylum Pseudomonadota; class Gammaproteobacteria; order Burkholderiales; family Burkholderiaceae_C; genus Rhodoferax. The sequence continues at coordinate 10,291 of NZ_JAQTWM010000100.1, forward strand.
GTGACCGACGAGGACGAAGAGGACGAAGAGGACGAGGAAGACGAGGAAGAGGAAAGCGCCGACGAGCGTTCTGTGATCCTCACCGGCTTTTGGATTTACACCAACAACGCCGAAAAGGTGGTCAAGAAAATCGAAAAACTCTGCGCTGCACACTGCACCGAAAGTGAAGACTACGAGTACGAGTGGGACGAGGATGCAGATGACGACGGCAATTACATCGAGTTCAGCAAATTCGAGGCGTCCCCCGACGACACGACAGCCTTTCTTGAGGAACTCGAAGCCCTGTGCGAAGAAGTCAGCACGGATGGTGGTTACAGCTGGGATTGAGCCGCTGAACAAGGTGCAGCGGCTGGCGGCAATTGAAAAACCCATTTTCATGTCCATCTTGGCAGCTCACTGGTTCTCCCGGTCTGCTCTCAAGAATCCACCGCCGACAGTGTGCTGGTTTGACTGACGAGTCAATGTACGCTATGTTTTAAATAGCTGCTTGCGCTTTATATATAAGGGCTACAGGCAAATTTTGCATAAAATGTGTTCGTCTCGCCCCCAGGCTACCCAATCAGCGCCACCGCCTTGATCTGCGCCCAGACCGGTAACCCCGGCGCCAGGCCCAGCCCGACAGCTGAGCGTTGTGTCAGGCGCGCCGTCAAGGGGGAGCCGCCCAGGTTGAGCCGCACCAGCGACAGGGCAGGGTGGTGGTCAGCGGCCAATTGTTCAACTGTGGCGGCCAGGCAGTTCTGGATGCTGGTGCTGGTGACCTTTTCCAGTGCAATGCTCACATCACGCGCCAAAATCCGCACCCGCACCGCCTGACCCAGCGCGTGGCCACCGTCGCGCACCCACAGGCTGCCGCCGGGGAATTCGACGCGGGCCAGGTGCCACTGCGCATCACGCTCGGCCACCACCGCGTCCAGCACCACACCGGCATCTTCACCCAGGTGAATCGGCAAATCCAGCCGAGCCAGTGTGTCTTTTAACGGGCCTGCCGCCACCGTTCGGCCAGCGTCCAGCACCACAATATGGTCGGCCAGGCGAGCAACTTCGTCCGGTGAATGGCTGACATACAGCACTGGAATGTCTAGCTCGGCATGCAGGCGCTCCAGGTAGGGCAGAATTTCCTGCTTGCGTTTGAGGTCCAGCGCGGCCAGTGGTTCGTCCATCAACAGCAGGCTGGGGCTCAGGGCCAAGGCCCGCGCCATGCCGACACGCTGGCGCTCCCCGCCCGACAGCTGGTCGGGCTTGCGGTCCAGTAGGTGGCCAATGCCCAGCAACTCAATCGCCTGATCCAGACTGATCTTGCCCCCGAAAAACGGACTCCATAGCTGATGGAAAATTTCAGACATTGGAGAGACCGAAATGAGCAAAAGAATCGATGGACAAGCACGGGGCAAATACACGCTGGAATTCAAACTGGAA
>NZ_JAQTWM010000181.1 GCF_028689305.1 Rhodoferax sp.
GGCAAGCCGATGAGCCGCTGGCCGTTGACAGCCTGCTGCATGGCCTGGTGACCGAGCTGCGCTCTCATGCGCGGGTGGACAAACCGCAGCCCACGGACAAACGCATGCGTTTTGAACCGGTGCTGGACTACCTGCACGCCCACTATGAGCAGCGCCTGACGCTGGACGATCTGGCCCAGGTGGCAGGCCTGAGCCCGTTTCACTTTTTGCGCCAGTTTCAGGCCCAGCACCACGTCACCCCACAGCAAATGCTGATGGCGGTGCGCCTGTTCGAGGCCAAACGCCTGCTGGCCACCGGCCAGGCCCCGGCCATGGTGGCGGCCAGCACCGGCCTGACCGACCAGGCCCACCTGACCAGGGCCTTTGCCCGGCGCTATGGGGTTACTCCGGCGCGTTATCAGCAGCAGGTCAGTCTGAAATAGACCGCCCTGCCGCCATCGGGTCGAACATCGCTAGCAGGATCTGTTCGCCTTACAATTCATAAAACGTAAGGAGTTCGTCATGCCCATCACCGAATCAACCATCACGGCCAAAGGCCAGACCACGGTTCCAGCAGACATCAGGCAGTCCATTGGCGGTGAGCCGGGCACGCGCCTGGTGTGGCATTTGCTCGCGGACGGTCGTCTCTTTGTCCGCGTCAAAAACAAAACTGCGGCAGACATCAAAGGCATCGTGAAAGTGCCGCAAGGCAAGCGGCTTTCGGTTGAAGAAATGAGGCCCTGATGCTGGCCGGTTCTGTCGATACCAATGTCCTGGTTCGGCTCCTGACCCAAGATGATGAACCACAAGCCCAGGCGGTGGATCGCCTTTTGGCCCAGCACGCTCAAAAAGGTCAATTGTTTTTTGTCCCGATCACGGTGGTTCTTGAGTTGGAATGGGTGCTGCGATCCAGGCTAAGCCAGGGCAAGGCAGAGGTCATCCGAACGATGGCGGCCTTGTTGACGATGGTCGAGTTCAGCTTTGAATCTGAAGGTGCGCTGGAACAGGCCTTGGTGGACTATCAGGAGGGCAGTGCCGACTTTGGGGAGTACCTCCATTTGGCCCTTTCCCGCAAATGTGGGGCACTCCCGTTTTGGACGTTTGACCGCAAGGCTGCGAAGACGGCGGGCATCGAGATGCTCAGTTGAAGATGGCAAACAAACGCCATAACGGCCAGCAGCAGGTCAACCCCCAATAACCCCGTCCCACCGCAATCTGGTACAAGACCGCATCCCGCACCGCTTCCTAGAATTTGCGCCTTTGTTTGATTGGAAAGCTTGCATGTGGACAGGTGTGTTTTTTGCGCTGGCTGCCGGGTTGATGTGGGGGCTGGTGTTTGTCGGGCCGCTGTTGTTGCCCGAGTACCCGGCGGTGTTGCAGACGGTGGGACGCTACTTGGCGTTTGGGTTGATTGCGCTGCCCATGGGCTGGCTGGATCGGCGTGAGCTGGCCAAGCTCAGCCGCGCCGACTGGTTGGAGGCGCTCAAGCTCGCCGCGGTGGGCAACCTGCTGTATTACCTGTGCCTGTCGAGCGCCATTCAACGTGCCGGGGGGCCGCTGCCGACCATGATGATCGGCACGCTGCCGGTGGTGATCGGCATCAGCGCCAACCTGCGCAACCACCAGCGTGATGGCCGCCTGCCCTGGCGGCAGCTGGCCCCATCGCTGGCGCTGATCGCCGTGGGCATTGCCTGCGTCAACCAGGTGGAACTACAGGCCCTGCGCCAGCACCCGCAGGCCGACACCTGGGCCTACGCCACCGGTGCCTTGCTGGCCGCCGGGGCGGTGTTGTGCTGGACCTGGTATCCGCTGCGCAATGCCGACTGGCTGCGCGGCCACCCCGACCGCAGACCGCGTACCTGGTCTACAGCGCAGGGGCTGGCCACGCTGCCGCTGGCGGCGCTGGGTTACCTGGCGTTTGGCGGCTACGCCTACAGCAGCGACCTGGCTTTTGCCCTGCCGTTTGGCCCGCGCCCGGCGCTGTTCATCGGCCTGATGGTGGCCATGGGTTTGTTTGCCTCCTGGCTGGGTACGCTGTGCTGGAACGAAGCCAGCCAGCGCCTGCCCACCGCCACCGTCGGCCAGTTGATCGTGTTCGAGACGCTGTCGGCCTTGCTCTACGCCTTTTTGCTGCGCGGCCAGTGGCCCGCGCCGCTGACGCTGCTGGGCATTGGCCTGCTGGTGGGCGGGGTGGTGTGGGCGGCACGCATCGAACCCGAGCCGGTGGGGCTGGCGCTGCCAGCGGAGTGAGCGGCAAAGCGCTTTTTTGCCAGGAGTGGCGCGCCCCGAGCCCACCCTGGTCGACTGAAGCTGCCCCGACCATGCATGTTGCGGCAATTGTTTTACGATAAATTGGCCTCCAGCCCAGGTGAAATGGTTGTGTGAAGCTATAAAAAGTGAAGCAATTCTGTTCGCTGGCCGTCAGGGTCGCGCAGATAGGCCAGATAGAGCCAGCCGGTGGCCACCTCGCGCCAGCCCGGAGGGTCTTCGCAGGTGTTGCCGCCGTTGGCCACGCCTGCGGCATGAAAGGCATCGGCCTGCTCGGGCGACTGCATGGCAAAGCCGATGGTGCTGCCATGGCCGTGGCTGGTTTGCTCTTACCTGCGAGGGTCATCATGGCGGGGCTCGTCCACCAGCGCCCAGCCAGCCAACGCCCTGGCGTTATGATTTGCCGCAAAAAAACCGTCACACATTCAGGGAAGAAACCCATGACCGATTTTTTGCCCACCCTGCCGCTCACCCAGGTCCCGGTGGCCTCGCGCTCCAGCAGGCTGCTGTCTCTGGAGTTCACCGGCTCGGGCAGTGAATACTTCCGCATCTGGATCGTTAATCTGTTGCTCACGCTGGTGACGTTCACGCTGTA
>NZ_JAQTWM010000182.1:0-1265 GCF_028689305.1 Rhodoferax sp.
GTAGCTGGAAATGGCCTGGTCGTTGATGCCCATGAAGCGCACCGACAGACCGGGGCTTTGTTCACCGGCCAAACCGGGCTGGAACAGGCCGATCACGCCCTGGCGCTTGTCGCCCACACGAATCAGCAAAATCTTGCTCTTGCCGTCAGCCACCGGCACCTTGTTGCTGGGGATCAGCGGAATGCCGCGCCAGGTGATGAACTGCGAGCCAAACAGGCTCACCGTGGGCGGTGGCGTGCCACGGCGGGTGGCTTCACGGCCAAAGGCGGCAATCGCCAGCGGGTGGGCCAGGAAGAAGGCGGGCTCTTTCCAGACCTTGGTCAGCAGCTCGTCCAGGTCGTCCGGTGTCGGTGCGCCGGTGAGCGGGAAGATGCGTTGTTCATCAGTGACTTGGGACAACAGACCGTAGTCGGGGTTGTTGATGAGTTCGCTTTCCTGGTTTTCCTTGATGGTCTCGATGGTCAGGCGCAGTTGTTCCTTGATCTGGTCATGCGGGCTGCTGTAGAGGTCTGAGACGCGGGTGTGCACATCCAGAATGGTGGACACGGCGTTGAGGAAAAACTCTCGCGGTTTTTCGTCGTAATTGACAAAGGTGCGCGGCAGCTGGTTTTCAGACTGGCGGGCGGTACAGGTGACTTTGATCGACTCCGGGTCTTTGACCGTGTTCAGGCGAAAGATACCGGCTTCTACCGGCACCCATTGCAGCAAGTGTGTCAGCCAACGTGGCGAGATGGTGGAGAGCTGCGCCGTGGTTTTGGTGGCGTTGGCCAGTTGGCGTGCGGCGTTGTCGCCCAAGGTGCTGTGGACTTGTGGTTTGGTCATGTGTGACTCCGTTGCGGGTTAAAAAGCATTTGAGTGTCAGCAGACTTGAGCCATCGTTCAACATGCTATAGCCGTCAATTCGATGCCTCTGAGCATGCGGGTCTGGGCAATACGCTCGGCGTGGCTGAGCAAATGGCTCAGGCTCACGCCAAACGCCAGACCCAATTTCTGGATCGTCAACAGCGATGGAATCGCCTGCCCGCGCTCCAGTTCACCGATGTAGGAGCGGTTCAGATCCGAGCGCTCAGCCAACATCTCCTGCGACCAGTCTTGCTGCTCGCGCAACTGGCGCACCGTGGTGCCAAAACTTCGGACGATCTGGTTCATGAAACAAGGCGGGCCGCCATCACAGCCGCTTATTTGTCGATGGTTGTGAATGAAAATGACCTGTAGCCCAGGTGTAACATGCACGAAATGCTATTACATTTATAGCATTCTGTGGT
>NZ_JAQTWM010000182.1:1365-2840 GCF_028689305.1 Rhodoferax sp.
GCGACCACATCGCTGTCCAGCAAGGCACGAATCTGCGGCAAGGCGTGTGAAAAATCCCGCACGATGGCGACAGAGCGCGCCTCAATCGCCTGCGCGTCGACCAGCTCCGACAGGCGCTGGGCATAACGCAACTCCAGACGCACCTGCACCAGCAGGGCGTGTAACACGCTGTCGAGCGTGTGGCCGACGTAAAAGTCTTCGCTCTCCTGGCGCAAATCGGCCGGACCCAGACGCATGGGAAACAACACGCCGCGCAGCCCGTCGATGATCTGCGCCAGTGCGTCGCGTGAGGGCAGCTCGCGCCCACCGGGCTCGGTGGAGCGCTTTTGCGCCTCGCGCCAGCGCTGGCGCTCGGCGGCTAATTCGGCCACGACCTGCTTCAGGTCAAAAAGAGGTGCGCTGGCTTCCACCGGGCGCAATGCAATGACGCTCATGCACTGACAGCCAGGCCAGCGGCATCAAACAAGCCGTCGAACAGGATGGAACTCAAGTAGCGCTCACCCGAGTCCGGCAGCACCACCACAATGGTCTTGCCCGCATTCTCAGGACGCTGGGCCAGACGCACCGCTGCGGCAGCGGCGGCACCGCCCGAGATGCCTGCCAAAATACCTTCCTCACGCGCCAGACGGCGGGCAAAGTCCACTGCGTCTTCATTGCTGACCTGCTCCACCGCGTCCACCAGCGACAAGTCCAGCACGTCGGGCACAAAACCAGCGCCAATGCCTTGAATCTTGTGTGGCCCGGGTTTGATCTCTTCACCGGCACGGGCCTGGGTCAGCACCGGGCTGGCAGTGGGCTCAACTGCCACCGAGGTGATGGCCTTGCCCTGGGTCTTTTTGATGTAGCGTGAAATGCCGGTGATGGTGCCACCGGTACCGACGCCAGAGACCAGAATGTCGATCTGGCCATTGGTGTCGTTCCAGATTTCAGGACCAGTAGTGGCCTCGTGGATGGCCGGGTTGGCCGGATTCTTGAATTGCTGCAGCAGCACGTATTTCGGGTCGCTGGCGGCAATTTCTTCGGCCTTGGCAATCGCCCCCTTCATGCCTTTGGCCCCTTCGGTCAACACCAGCCGGGCGCCGTAGGCCAGCAGCAATTTGCGCCGTTCGATGCTCATGGTGTCGGGCATGGTCAAGGTGATCGGAATCCCCCGCGCCGCCGCCACAAAGGCCAGCGCAATGCCGGTGTTGCCGCTGGTAGGTTCAACAATTTCCTTGCCGGCCCCAAGCAGCCCGCGCTTTTCCGCGTCCCACACCAAGGCTGCGCCAATACGGTCCTTGACCGAGTAGGCCGGGTTGCGGCCTTCGATCTTGGCCAACACGGTGGCGCCGGCACCTGCAGTGAGGCGGTTGAGCTTGACCAGCGGCGTGCGGCCAATGGAGAGGGAATTGTCGGCAAATGCTTGTGTCATGGTGGTTCCTTTGGGAGTGAAAAAGCGGGCAGCGGGATCAGTCCTGCACCCAGGGCAAGTTGTA
>NZ_JAQTWM010000016.1 GCF_028689305.1 Rhodoferax sp.
CGCGCCGTCGGGCTGGCGATGCTGACACGCCAGTCCTTGTCACCCAAAAGGGTGAGGCGACTGAGCATGCCAAACGCGATCAATGAGTCAAGCTCATTGAAACCTTCAAACGTCAGGATGGCAATGTGCATACCGGGTGTCACGCCGTGGCGTTGATGCACTCACCCAGCGCATTCACCAGGCTGTCAATCTGCTCGGGTGTGCTGATGAACGGCGGGGCGAGCTGGATGGTGTCGCCGCCATAGCGCACGTAGAAGCCTTTTTGCAGCATCGCCATGGCAATCTCGTAAGGCCGCTTGGCGGGTTCGCCGGGCAGCGCGGCAATCGTCAAACCAGCGGCCAGGCCGTAGTTGCGAATGTCGGCCACGTGTTTGGTCCCCTTGAGGCTGTGCACGGCGTTCTCGAAGTGTGGGGCCAAGGCCTTGACGCGGTCGATCATGTTCTCGCGCTGCAGAATGTCCAGCGTGGCCAGGCCGACGGCGCAGGGCACCGGGTGGGCCGAGTAGGTGTAGCCGTGGGCAAATTCCAGCATGTAGTCTGGCCCGCCGGTGGCCATGAAGGTGTCGTAAATGGCCTTGCTGGCCAGCACCGCGCCCAGCGGCTGGGCACCGTTGGTGATCTGCTTGGCGCAGTTCATGATGTCGGGCGTGACCCCAAACGCCTCGGCCCCGGTCCACGCGCCCATGCGGCCAAAGCCGGTGATGACCTCGTCAAAAATCAGCAGAATGTTGTGCGCGGTGCAGATGTCGCGCAGGCGTTTCAGGTAGCCCTTGGGCGGAATCACCACACCGGCTGAGCCCGACATGGGTTCGACAATCACGGCGGCGATGTTGCTGGCATCGTGCAGGGCAATCAGCTTGAGCAAGTCATCGGCCAGCTCGGCACCGGTCTCCGGCATGCCGCGCACAAACGAGCCTGCGGGTGGTTGGGTGTGCGGCAGGTGGTCCGCCGCAATGCCCTGGCCAAACACCTTGCGGTTGCCGCCAATGCCGCCGACCGAAATGCCGCCAAAGTTCACGCCGTGGTAACCTTTTTCGCGGCCAATCAGCAGACTCTTGCTGGCCTGACCTTTGGCACGCCAGTAGGCCCGCGCCATCTTCAGCGAGGTGTCAGCCGACTCGGAGCCCGAGCCGGTGAAGAACACATAGTCCAGCCCGGCGGGGGTGAGTTCCTTGAGCTTGTTGGCCAGCGCAAAAGACAGCGGGTGGCCGAACTGGAAGGCTGGGGAGTAGTCCAGCGTGGCGAGCTGGCGTGTCGCGGCTTCGGTGATCTCGGCGCGGCCATGGCCCAGGCCGCAGGTCCACAGACCTGACAAGCCATCGAATATCTTGCGGCCATCCGCGTCGATGTAGTAACAACCTTCGGCCCCCACCATCATGCGCGGGTTGGCTTTGAAATTGCGATTGGCCGTGAAAGGCATCCAGTGGGCATCGAGCCAGGCGGCATCGAGTCGGGGTTGGGTCAAGGCTTTGGCATCGGTCAGGTTCATGGCAGGAAGTCCTTCAAGGGTGGCGACAAGGTGCTGATTTTGAGCAGTGTTTTACTCTTATGATTGACTAACTATCACTACTTGGTTGCTGATTCATGCAAGTAAAAACCCGCGCTGCCCTGGGCCAGCTGAGCGACATGGACATCCGTTTGCTGCGGGTGTTCAAAACCGTGGTGGACTGTGGCGGCATGAGCGCTGCCGAACTGGAGCTCAATATCGGCACCTCCACCGTCAGCCGCCACATCAAGGACCTGGAAACCCGCCTGGGCCTGACCCTGTGCCGCCGGGGCCGCGCCGGTTTTGCGCTGACCCCCGAGGGCGAGCAGATTTATGCCGAGACCCTGCGCCTGCTCAGCGGCGTGGACGCCTTCCGCAGCCGGGTCGACGAAATCCACCAGCGCATGGGCGGCGAGCTGCACATTGCCGTGTTTGACAAAACCGCCAGCAACCCCGCTGCCCACCTGGGTGAGGCGATTGCGCTGTTCCAGGCCCAGGCCCCTGATGTCAACCTGCACCTGCATGTGGCGCCGCTGAATGTGATTGAGCGTGGTGTGCTGGATGGCCAGTTCCAGGTCGGCATCGTCCCTGGTCATCGCAGCGCCAGCACCCTGGCCTACGACGAGTTGTTCACCGAAACCATGTATCTGTACTGCGGGCAGGCCCATCCCCTGTTTGCGGCGGAACCTGCGCGGGAGCCGGCCCACTGGGCCGCGCTGCGCCAGCATCGTTTTGCCGGCCTGGGTTACCACTCGCCGAACATGGAACTGGCGCAGCAGGTCCACCTGGCGCGCCAGGCCACAGGCTACGACCAGGAGTCGATCGCCACCCTGATTCTTTCGGGCCGTTTCCTGGGCTTTTTACCGGACCACTATGCTGAAAGTTTTGTGCGTCAGGGCCGGCTGCGTGCCTTGCGGCCACAGGTCTTCAGCTACAGCTGCAGCTTTTTTGGCATCGTGCGCGCCTCGCCCCAGGCTGCCCGGGTGACGCTGGCTTTCCAGGCCTGCCTGCGCCAAGCGCATGCCAGTGGGGGTTGAGTTGGCCCTGGCGCTGTCATGTTCAGGCTCGGAGGCGGTTCAATCGGGAATCGAGATGTCCAGGACAAACACCCGGATGTTCTGGTTGTTGGTTTTTTGAGTGGTTTCAAGTTGCAAGCAGGCTTGCAGGTCGGCTGGCGTGTTTGTGGGGTTGTTGGGATGCAATTTGGGCTTGGCTGCCTTTCCGCGGTTACTGCCCAACCACAGCACCAGATAGACGCCCTGGTGATGGCAGCGGGGCTCGCTGGCGTATTGCTTGGCGAGTTGTTTTGTTGCTGCAGTCCACAAATCCCGGTTCCAGTCGCCTTTGATTTCGATGGGCAACAGCATCTCTTGGTGTGCGGCAGTTTGTACCCGGAGCACGATGTCCGACTGGTTTTGAGCACCGTGCTGGTTTTCGATGGCAACCGATATGTCGAAGTCTTTGAGATCGGCACGCAGCCATTCCGCAATGGCATTGCGGCATTCGGGCTCCGGGCGGTGCGGTGCTTGCGGGTGTTTTCCTGCCGCGTCAACCGTCCAGAACCTGTTCAATCGGTTGGTGTCACTGTTGCGTAGTGTCTGCTGCAAGGTGTGCAGCGCATCCAGCGCAACCGCCATCAAGTCAGCCGGATTGGCCGGTGTTTTGTTTTGCAGCGTCAGTGCCACCTGTCGGGGTGTTGGTAATGCAAAAGCCTTCTCTGCTCTGGCCTGGGCTTGTCGCGACAGCGTCTCTTCGAGTCGGTGCTTCCAATGGTTCAAAGCGGGCTCGGTCAACAGGTGTTGAAGTTCTTGCTGAGCGGCTTCGCTGGTGTCGTTTCGCATAGCAGCCAGCAGTTGATGGAGGAACGAGCGCCCCTCGTCCTTTTTGCCAATCGTATTGATGCCTTCTGGTCTTTCGGAAGGGCACAGCGGACCAAAAATCCGGAACAACAGCCCAAGCGTGGCGGCATCCCATCCAGGCAGTGGCTCCGGGGTGCCACCGTAGCGGCGCAGGTGGGCAATGAAGCCCAATAGCTCGGTTTGTTCAATCTGCCTCTTGTTCAGCAAACTCTGCAGCAGAGGTGCGAAGGTCGGGTGATCCACCCAAAGGCCCGCCATGAGCAGATAACCTGTTTGCAGAGAGCCCAGCGATTTCCGTTTTAGCCGCTCAGCCAGCATGTGGCTGACCTCAGCGGGTGCACATTGCGCCAGCACAAGGTCGAGCACCTGCACAAATTCGGGGAAGTCATATTCCCTGACTTTGCTGGGCCACTTCAAGAGGATGCGCGGAAGCAGGCGCAACGCCATGGGGCGCAAGGCAGCCTCATGCCGCAATAAGCTGATTTGCGGGATGCGAATGATTTTTCTGGATCGAAGGCTGCTTTCACACAACGACCACCACACTGATTCAACCCAATCCGGTTGGCGTTCGGCCAAGGCCAGGAACCATTTGTGCGTGGAACTGTGATGTAGGAGGAAAAGGGTCAGCACCGCTTTGAGCCGTTCCTCGCCCAAGTCGAACAATTGCTGCGGGTTCTTTGTGAATAGCTGTTGGGCGGCGAGCAGACAGGGCAGCTCAATGTTCAAGATCTGGCTCGTCTTGTGGCTCTTGACTGCGCTGGTTGCTTGATTGGATGTCAGTTGGGTGAGGATCGTTTGGTAGCCCTGGCGGGTGGCTTCATCCAGCTCGGGGTGTTTCTCTCGCCACTGGTCGAACAGGTGTCCATCAGGACCCCCGCCGTAACCAGAGTCCTTCATATCTGCCCATGCAGCTTCACTGAGGTAGCTGAGTAGTTTGCCATTACGTACATCGTCTAAATGATCCAGCAAATAGCGACGGTTCCTTTCGTTCAGTTCATGCCGGTCTGCTTCTGTATCGCGGTATTTCTTGTCTTGAAGCCAGTGTTTTCGCCGCCAGTTGTCGTCGCTCAAAGATGAAGACAGCAGTGGTTCAAGTGCCGCGCAGAGAACATGGCTGTGCCTTGCCGCGTTTTCCAAGTCATTAAGCGTGATGTCACTGTCTTTTTGGTCAATCCACCAGAAAGCGGTGGTCAGGCAATCCTGCGCTTTGACCGGTTCATCATTGGTTTCTAAAGCCTTGGCTTGCTCCAGCCAGAACGCGCCCATGCCTCTTGGTAGGGTGTCCATTGGAAAATGGTGCTGAGCCGTCCAACTGCTCGCGCCTTCGCGAACCTGGTGTGCCATCACCTGTTTGATCAGGTTCGGATGCGCGCGATACCATTCGTTTAAACGTTGGATATTTGCCGCGTTCAGATGGCGGAATGGTGCTGTCTTGGTGTCGTTATCGAAGAACATCAAGAGCCAACTCGAAAGTTTGGCTACTTCAATCTCAGCACCAAAGGTCAGTATGGCGGTGACAGCCAAGGTTTCCAATCCCTCAAGTTGGTGACTTGCCATTGCAAAGCCGTTTTGGGAGAAGGTGTTGGCATCCACAGCGCGCTCCAGGGCCTCCATCAACTCCGGCAAGAGATTCAACGGTGTTTGTTTGGGGATGTAGTACCCCCAGAACATGGGAAAACCTGGCTGGTAACCCGAAAGATGGGTTGACTTGAGAAAGCCAAGCACTTGCGAAGGCCGGATGTGTTCCGGGTAGAGGTGTCGCAGCAAGCTGTCGGTCAAGCGACCTCTGGGTTCGCTCAACGTCCCGTGGTGAATGTCCTCCAGCAGCGCCGTCAGCACCGAGTGGTGCGAGTTGTGTCTGTAGAGCGCTTGGAGCGCTATGCTGCGGTCGCCTTCGCTCAAGTTTTCGTCCCGGACCAGTTGAAGCAGGATCGGTTCCCAACGCGTGTCAGCGGGCAAGTGAATCAGCGCACACAGCAACACATCGGCTACCAAGCTCTGCTGGCTGGTTGGGTGAGCGATTTTTCTGAAGGACTGCAGCCACGCCGTCACAAAGTCTTGCATATCGGCTTGCACCAACGGCACATGAGCTGCAGCCTTTTGCCACAGATTGCCCTCGCTCCTTGCTCTGGGGTTCACTGCCAGTTGTTCGATCAAAGCCTGCTTGGCGCTGGGTGAGAGCAAGTGCAAATCGCCATAGTCCAGCACCGCAGCCGGGTCTGCCTCGAAGATTGTTGCGCGCATCGGTTCGCTCAGCGCGGCCAACCAGCCCGCAAGGCCGCGCAAGTTGCTCACCAGGTTTTGGGACGATGCCAGCATCAACGCAGAGACTCGGCTGACCAACAGTCCCCCGTGTGCGATCCGTCCGGCGATGTGACGCGCGGCCAGGTATTCGGCCACGGTGCGGTGGGTTGCGGTGTAACCCCTGGGTTTGGTGAATAACCGGCGCTGCAACACCTGCTGGATGGCATTTGCTGAAAAACTGTTGGCAGGTAAGGCATCCAGCACCTCGGGCAGTCGCAGGCTTGCGAGGGTATTTAGGCTCAGTGTGTCATCGGCCATTTCATTCTGGTTGCTCAAGAGCATGAGTGCACACAACCAGCCTGCGGCATCTAGCAAGACCGCATCACTCAGCAGCGCGGCGGATTGCTGCGCTCGGGCGTGGCGTTGGTTGCTCTCCGTCACCAGTTTTTGGCAGGCCAGCTCATAGGCCTCACGGCGGGTCTGTGGCCACTGGTTATGGTTGGTCTTGACGGCGGCTGCCAGCAAGAGGAGAGACTGCGGGTTGCCGAGCATGTCGCCGAATCCCAAGGTCTGCGCTTGTTGCTCGAAGGTACTCACGTCCTGGACACCTTCGTGTTCCAGTACAGCGTGGCGCTGCTCGGGTGTGAGCGGGTTCAGTGCAAAAACCCGAACACGTTGTCCTTGCGCTACTGTAGCCAGGTCTTGCGCGTCAGTGGCGTACCAGTCGGCGGCTCGGCAAGCCACGCCAAATCGCTTCAGCTGGCTTTGGGCAATGCTGCGGCGCAGTTCTTTCCATACCGTGGTGTCGCCGCTGGCGCGGGCTTCATCCAGTGCGTCGATGAAAACAGGGAGTTTTGCATTTTGCATAGGCATGGCGAGAACGATGAAGTCGTTGACCGTCATCGGTTTGCCGTGTTCCCCCAGCGCCAACGCTGCCAAGGCTTTCATCGTTTCGGATTTGCCCATGCCCGGCTCACCCAGGAGCACAAATACGGGGATAGTCACCAACTCGCGAATGGTGATGACCGGGTGTGATCCCGGGTTGGACGGGTTGTCTTCGGCGGGCAAAAGCTCGGTGCAGGTTCGCGCCAAGGGATCAACGGCGTACGCGCTCATGGCTCTGGCAACCAATGGCTGGCGGGCTGGGTGAGCGCGTCCGCCAGGGCGAAATCGTCTCCGCCGAGCACCTCGGTGCGGATGTTCAGTCGCGCATGCTTTTCGGCGAAGACGCGCAAGCCCTTTCGGGCGCTTTGGTTGTGTGCAGCAGACTTCACTTCGAGTGCGGCAATGCGGTCACCGTGTTGCAAGACAAAGTCCACCTCAAAGGGGCTCTCTCGCCAGTAGGCCACGCGCATGCCATCAACGGCAGAGTTGAGCAAGTGGGCGCCGATGCTGCTTTCCACCAAGTGGCCCCAGAGCGCATGGTCGGCCCGGGCTTGGGCGAAGGTTTTGCCACAGTACACCGACACGAAGGCGGTGTTGAGCACGTTCAGTTTGGGTGGGGCGGCGCGCTGCCTGATCACCTGGGCGGCGTATTTCTCCAGCCCGGCCAGCAGCCCCGCCGCGCGCAGCAGCTTGAGGTAGTGCGTCAAGGTGGTGGTGTTGCCTGCGTCGTTGAGCTGCACCAGCAGTTTGGTCAAGGCGACGATCTGGCCCGAATACGAGCAACCCAGTTCAAAGAGCTGGCGCAGGACGGCTGGTTTTTCGATGCGGGCGAGTGCCAGGATGTCTTTCACCAGATTGGGCTCAATCAGACTGTGAAGAACTTCGTCGCGCCAGCGCAGTTCTTGCCCCTGGATGACCAGTGGCGCCGGTCCCGGGTAGCCGCCGAAGTAGATGTATTGGTCGAGTGTGAAGCCAAAACAGTCACGCATTTCGCTGTACGACCAGTGCGTCATTTCCAGCAGCTCAAAGCGGCCCATCAGGCTTTCGCTCAAGCCGCGTTGCATCAGCAGCGGGGCGGAGCCCAGCACCACAACGTGCATGGCAAACCCTTGGGCGCGATCCTGGTCCCACAGACCTTTGACCACGCCAGACCAGTTGGGAATGTGCTGTATCTCGTCGAACACCAGCGCATAGGGGGGCGGGGCAGTGTCTGGGGCCTTGGTCTGGGGTGGCTTGCCTGCCAGCAGGGCTTGCATGGACTGGTTGTACCAGGAGCGGGCGGCCTGTCGTGCCGCTTGCCAGCGCTCAATCAACCACTTTTCGTCGCGTGTGGTGTCGCTGCCGGAGCGAAACACCAGACCAGACCCGGTCTCGGTGCTGAAATCTGTGGGCAGATCATTGACGCTGGAGGTGGGGGCATCGACCGCATGGAATTGATAGGATGCTTGCGGTCGCCCCCGTAGCACCTGATGGACGGCAGTTGTTTTGCCGATTTGCCTGGGACCGGCCACAACGATGAGGCGGCGGACGGGTTCAGCCATTCGCTCTTGAAGCTGGAGGGACGCTGCGCGCTGGTAGTTTTCCATAATTGAGTTATTTTACTCAATCAAAAACAAGCCAAAAAGCGTTTGCTGTACTGCGGTGGCTCGTTGGACCGTTAGATGCGCTCATAGGCTATCTATTGGATAGGATAGGGATAGTTTTTCGTATATTTCACCAACGGGCTGACGTGCCCGGACGGGACGTCAGCTGCTTAAAATCATTGCGCCCGCGTTGGAAAAATCCAGGAAAAACATATGACACAACTGCAGGACCACTGACGTGCGATTCACGGCCAACGCACAGACCCTGCCCCGGTTACACCTGATCGGCACCCTGACCATCGTCTTGGCGCTGACGTTGGCACTGGCCGCCTTTTTCTCCTGGCGCAGCGCCGCGGAGCATCGAGCCTCACTGGAGCGGGTGGCCCAAAGTGTCAGCAGCCAGCAGCAGTCACGCCTTCAGACCGAACTGGACTCTGCGGTCAGTTACCTCGATTTCACACGTCAACGGACCCAGGAGGTGTTGCGCCGCAGCCTGCGCGTGCAGGTGGATACCGCGATGCAGGTGGCGCAGGCTATTTATGACCGGGAAATTCCCAAACACCAGCCTGAAGAGGTCAAGCGGCTGATCACCGAGGCGCTGCGGCCCGTGCGCTTCTACGATGGCCGGGGTTACTACTTCATCGATGACATGTCGGGCCAATTCATCCTGCTGCCCACCTCCCCGCAGCTTGAAGGCACCACCAATCTGAACAACCGGGATGACAACGGCCGCTACATCATGCGTGGCCTGATCGACGCGGCCCGCAAGCCGGACGGGCAGGGGTATGCCAGCTACCGCTGGTATGCCCCCGAGGCACCCAAGGTCATGGCTGACAAACTGGCCTATGTACGCTACTTCGCCCCTTTTGACTGGCTGATTGGCACCGGCGACTACACCCATCTGTGGGAACAGGCGCAGCAGCAGGAGGTGATTGCCCGGCTGCGGACGGTGCGTTTTGGCCAGAGTGGTTATATTGCCTTGATTGATCGCCAGGGGCATCTGCTGCTGTCTTTGACGGCTGGCGCCGCGGAGGGACATGACCCCCATGGGCTTTCGGCCCAGCGCCGTGAGGCGCTGACACAGTTGCTGACGCAGGCACGCCAAGGTGGCGGTGTGGTGCATTACCAGTGGCAGGAAGACGGCGCCACGACAAGTGTGACCAAAACCGCGCTGGTGAAACTGGTGGAACCCTGGGGCTGGACGGTGGTGGCCACCATCCGCGACGACGAATTGCAGGCCACGCTGAACCAGGAGCTGGCGCGTGAGCTGAGCACCGGCCAGCGCATGGTGCAGTGGCTGCTGCCTTTGGCGCTGGCGTTGTTTTTCGGGCTGTTGGCGTCTTATGGCTTTTCGCGCTGGCTGCGTCAGCTGTTTACCGCTTACCAGAACGATCTCCAGGCCAAGAACCAGGCCATTGCCGACAGTGAAGCCCTGTTCCATGCGGTGTTTGACAACGCTGCCGTGGGCATTGCCCAGGTGTCGCCCGAGGGGCATTTCCTGAAAGTCAACCAGTACTTTTGCGACATGCTGGGTTATTCCCCCGAGGAGTTCCTGGCGCAAGGATTCACCTTTCAGCAGATCACGCCACCGCAAGATCGAGGCCCGGACCTTGAACAAGTCCAGCGCCTGCTGGCCGGGCAGATCCAGGGGTATAGCCTGGAGAAGCGGTATACCCGCAAGGACGGCAGTCTGGTATGGGTGAGTCTGGCGGTACATCTGGTGCGCGCTACGCACGGGCAACCGCTGTATTTCATCTCGGCCGTGCATGACATCAGTGAACGCCGGCGCGGCGAAGAGCGGCTGCAGATGGCCGCCAGCGTGTTCGTCCATGCCCGTGAAGGCATCAT
The DNA here is from genome assembly GCF_028689305.1 of Rhodoferax sp. Classification (GTDB taxonomy): domain Bacteria; phylum Pseudomonadota; class Gammaproteobacteria; order Burkholderiales; family Burkholderiaceae_C; genus Rhodoferax. The sequence goes on from NZ_JAQTWM010000016.1 coordinate 9,906, forward strand.
GATCACCGAACTCGACGGCACCATCATGGATGTCAACGACTCGTTCAGCCGCATCACCGGTTACAGCCGGCAGGAGGCTCTGGGCCAGAACCCACGCCTGCTCAGTTCGGGCCGGCAGACCCCCGCGTATTACAGAGCGATGTGGCGCGACATCCAGGGCAAGGGTTATTGGTGTGGCGAAATCTGGAACCGGCGCCGCAATGGCGAGCTGTATGCCGAGATGCAGACCATCAGCGCGGTGCGCGACGCCCAGGGCCAAACCCGTCACTATGTGTCCCTGTTCACCGACATCACCGCGCTGAAGGAGCATGAGCAGCAGCTGGAGCGGATTGCCCATTTTGATGCCCTCACCAATCTGCCCAACCGGGTGCTGCTGGCCGATCGCCTGCAGCAGGCCATGGTGCAGACACAGCGGCGCGGCCGACTGCTGGCGGTGGCCTATCTGGATCTGGACGGCTTCAAGGCCATCAACGACCGTCATGGCCACGATACAGGTGACCGGGTGTTGATGGGGGTGGCCGCACGCATGAAAGACACCCTGCGCGAAGGTGACACATTAGCGCGCATCGGCGGAGATGAGTTTGTGGCGGTGCTGGTGGATCTGCCGGACATGGTCACCTGCTATCCACTGTTGACACGTTTGCTGGTGGCCGCTGCCGAACCCCTGCATCTGGACAGCGTGGTCTTGCAGGTATCAGCCAGTCTGGGGGTGACGTTCTACCCGCAGGCCGAGGAGATAGATGCAGACCAGCTGCAGCGCCAGGCTGATCAGGCCATGTACCAGGCCAAGCTGGCTGGCAAAAACCGCTACCACCTGTTTGATGCCGAGCAGGACCGCAGCGCGCGCGGGCATTTTGAAAGCCTGGAGGAAATCCGCCAGGCCCTCATCGACGGCCATCTGGTGCTGCATTACCAGCCCAAGGTCAACATGCACAGTGGCGAGGTGGTCGGGGCCGAGGCGCTGATTCGCTGGCAGCATCCACAGCGTGGCCTGCTGGCGCCGACACAGTTCCTGCCGGTGATTGAAAGCCACGTGCTGGCGATTGAGGTCGGTGAATGGGTCATCCACACCGCCCTGCGCCAGATGCAGGACTGGCAGCGCCAGGGTCTGAACCTGCCGGTGAGTGTGAACGTGGGGGCGCGCCAGTTGCAGCAGCGCGACTTCGTGCCGCGGCTTGAGGCCATCCTGGCGCAATACCCGGACCTGCAACCGGGGCAACTGGCGCTGGAAGTGCTGGAAACCAGTGCCCTGGAAGACATCAACGGCGTCTCGCAGGTCATTGCCGATTGCCGTGCCCTGGGGGTGATGTTTGCGCTGGACGACTTTGGCACCGGTTATTCGTCACTGACCTACCTCAAGCGCCTGCCGGTGGCCTTGCTCAAGATCGACCAGAGTTTTGTGCGTGACATGCTGGATGATCCGGATGATCAGGCCATTCTCAATGGCATCATCGGGCTGGCACGGGCGTTTCACCGCGAGGTCATTGCCGAAGGGGTGGAAACCGTCGCCCATGGCACGGCGCTGCTGCGTCTGGGCTGCGAACTGGCACAAGGTTACGGCATTGCCCGGCCGATGCCCGCGCCCGATCTGGTGGCGTGGGCGGCGGCTTGGCAGCCGGATGCCGCCTGGACCAGCCCATCCATTGAATAACGAACAACGAGGAGTTTTCCATGTCGAATCCAAACCCTCAGGCTGTACCAGCCTGCCAGCTTGTGATCACCGGTGGCGCCGGTTTTTTGGGTGTGCGCCTGGCGCGCGCACTGCTGGCGCAGGGGCAGCTGTCGCTGGCCGGTGGTGCTGCGCAGCCCATCAGTCAGATCACCCTGGTAGACCGTGCCCAGCCGCCTGCTGATCTGCTGGCCGACCCCCGGGTGACAGCGCTGGTGGGCGATCTCAATGAACTTCTTGAAGAAAATAAGGCTCCAGCCCGCGTCGTTACTGATCAGACTGCTATTGTTTTTCATTTGGCGGCGGCTGTCAGCGCCGAGTGTGAAGCCGATTTTGACCTCGGCATGCGCAGCAACCTGGCCGCCACGCTGACCTTGCTGGAGCGCTGCCGGGCGCTTCAGACCCGGCCCATGGTGGTGTTTGCCAGTTCACTCGCTGTGTTTGGTGATGCGCCCGGCCTGCCTCTGCCGCCTGCCATCGAAGACAACACCCTGCCAACGCCGCAGAGCAGTTACGGCATCCAGAAATTCATCGGTGAACAACTGGTGGCCGACTTCACCCGCAAAGGCTTTGTCCAGGGCCGCAACGTGCGCCTGATGACGGTGAGTGTGCGCCCGGGCCGGCCCAATGGCGCGGCATCGAGCTTTCTCAGCGGCATGATCCGGGAGCCGCTGGCGGGTGTGCGGGCGGTGTGCCCGGTGGCGCCCGACACGGCGGTGGCCCTGTCGTCGCCAGCCCGTACCATCGAAGGCCTGATCCGCGCGGCCCAGACCAGCGATCAGGCCTGGGGCCCGCGTACCGGCTTGAACTTGCCGGCCCTGACCACCACCCCGGCCGAGATGGCGGCCGCGCTGGAACGGGTGGCTGGCCGCGCCGCCATCGAGCTGATCGACTGGACGCCGGACCCCGCCATCAGCGCCATCGTCAACACCTGGCCGGCCCGCATCCATGCGGCGCGCGCCCGTGACCTGGGTCTGCTGGCCGACGCTTGTTTTGAGGACATCATTCGCGACTACATCAGGGAAAATCCCTACGCAGTCAAGCTGGCGACGCGATAACAATACCCAAGTTGTATGACAAATTTTGGGTGAACTGGTGAATTGACTCTTTGCCAGCGCCACTGTTTTATAAACCGAGGAGACCTTGATGAAATTGAGCAAACTGGTTATTGGCCTGTCGTTGGCCGTGGGTTTCATGGCGAGTGCTGCCGCCCAGACCACCATGAAAATCAGCATTTCGGTGGCGCAGAACTCGCACCAGGGCGTGGCGATTGACACCTTTGCCAAGGAAGTCGAAAAACGCACCGGTGGCCGCTACAAGATCCAGACCTTCTACTCCGGCGCCCTCGGCGGCGAGCGCGAGTCCATTGAAGCCGTGCAACTGGGTACCCAGGAACTGGCCTTCTCCTCCACCGGCCCGGTGCCCAACTTTGTGCCCGAAGCCAAGATCCTGGACATCCCCTTCCTGTTCCGCGACAAAGCCCATGCCCGCGCCGTGCTGGATGGCCCGATCGGCCAGGATCTGCTGGGCAAGTTTGACGCTAAGGGCTTCAAGGCCTTGGCCTGGGCCGAAAACGGCTTTCGCCACATGACCAACAGCAAACGTGCCGTGAATGCGCCCGAAGACCTCAAGGGTCTGAAGATGCGCACCATGGAAAACCCGGTGCACGTGGCCGCCTACAAGGGCTTTGGCATCATCACCACCCCCATGGCCTTCCCGGAAGTGTTCACTGCCCTGCAGCAAGGTACGGTGGACGGCCAGGAGAACCCGCTGTCGGTGATCATGTCGGCCAAGTTTGACCAGGTGCAAAAACACCTCACCCTCACCGGCCACGTCTATTCGCCCTGCATCTTCCTGATGAACAAGGCGGCGTTTGACAAGCTGTCGGCAGCCGACAAGACGGCGTTCCTGGAAGCCGCCAAGGTCGGCGCCAAGGCCAACCGCGAGCGTGTGGACGCCGACGACGCCAAGGGTGCGGCCGAGTTGCGTGCCAAGGGCATGGCCGTGGTCGAGAACGTCGACAAGGCCAAGTTTGTGGCGGCCCTGGGTCCGGTCAACGCCGAGTTCGAGAAGCAGTTTGGCAAGGCCAACATCGACCGCATCCGCAACTTCAAGTAAATCCTCCGCGCTGTTGCGCGCCACGCGCCCGGAAATCAGCAGTTTTCGGGCGCTTTTTTTATCCCCTTTTTTCATTTGGATGGTGATTGCCATGAGAGACAAGTTCCTCAGGCTGGAGCGTCTGACGAGCGGCCTGTCCATGCTCGCCGCCTGTGCCATGCTGGCGCTGGCGGCCGGTCTGGGCGTGTTTCAGATCGTCACCCGTTTTGTCCTGGAAACCCCGGCGGAATGGACCGAAGTGCTGATCCGTTTCAGTTTGATCTGGATGGTGTTTTTGGGTATTCCGACGGCGTTTCGCCAGGGCGCCATGGTCAGCGTGGACGTGCTCTACCGCTGGAGTCCGGCGCGCCTGCGCCGGCTGCTGGACTGGGTGGTGTGCCTGGCCGCCCTGAGCCTGATTGCCGTCATCGTCTGGTGGGGCTGGGACTACGCCAACCGCGGCAAGGTCCAGACCATGAGCGGGCTGGAGAGTATGTCGATGTTCTGGGCCTATCTGGCCCTGCCGGTCGGTGGCCTGCTCAGCATGATCGGGATCATCGGCAACCTGCTCGACACCCAACGCCTTGAACTGGAGACTGCGCAATGACCGCTGCCATGTTAAGCACCATGGTGCTGTGTTTTGCCCTCACCGTGTCGGTGGCGGTGTCCATCGGCCTGGCCTCCATCCTGGGCATCCAGGTGGCGCAGGCCAACATGCTGATCTCCGTCAAGGAGATGTTCAATGCCATCAACAAGTTCCCATTGGCGGCCATTCCGTTTTTCATCCTGGCCGGCAACATCATGGAAACCGGCGGGATCTCGCGCCGCCTGGTCGAGTTTGCCAAGAGCCTGGTCGGTGGCGTGCAGGGTGGCCTGCCCATGACCTGTGTGTTGACCTGCATGATTTTCGCGGCGGTGTCGGGCTCGTCGGTGGCCACCACCTTTGCCATTGGCACCATCCTGATCCCGGCCCTCATCAAACACGGCTACCCCACCACCTGGGCCGCGGCCCTGCAGGCCACCAGCGCCGAGCTGGGGGTGATCATTCCGCCATCGATCCCGATGATTCTGTACGGTGTCAGCGCCGAAGTGTCGATTGGGGAGCTGTTCATTGCCGGCTTTGGCCCGGGCCTTCTGATTGGTCTGGCGCTGATGGCCTTTGTCTGGGTCTATTGCCGCATCAAAGGCTGGGGCAAGAATGACGGCGAGGGCCGCTTGTCGGTCGGCAAAGCCACCTTGAACGCCGGCTGGGCGCTGCTGATGCCGGTCATCATCCTGGGCGGCATCTATGGCGGGGTGTTCACCCCGACCGAGGCCTCGGCCGTGGCGGTGTTTTACGCGCTGGTGGTCGGCCTGCTGGTGTACCGCGAAATCAAGCTGACGGACCTCTACACCATCCTGCGCAAATCGGTGTTGTCCTCGGCGGTGATCATGTTCATCATTGCCAATGCCGGCCTGTTTGCCTTTTTGATCACCCGGGCCGGTGTGCCCGAAGCCATCGGCCTGTGGCTGCAAGACGTGTTGAAGTCGCCGGCCTATTTCCTGCTGGGGGTCAATGCCGCACTTTTTCTGATTGGCATGTTCATCGAAACCAGCGCCGCCATCATTGTGCTGGCGCCGATCCTGGCGCCGGTGGCGCAACACTTTGGCATTGACCCGGTGCAGTTTGGCCTGGTCATGGTGGTGAATCTGGCGCTGGGCATGATCACGCCGCCGTTTGGTGTCAACCTGTTTGCCGCCTGCACGGTGGCGCGTATCTCGCTGGACCGCATGATCAAGGACCTGATCCCGTTTGTGCTGGTGATTCTGGCCTGCCTGATGGTGGTCACCTACGTGCCGGGCCTGTCGCTCGGTCTGCGCGACCTGGTTTACGCCAAATAGGCGACGGTTCAACGGGCAGCCCATGACGGCACAGTTCAAACCCATCACACCCGGCGCCTACCTGTCGGACCAGGTGGCCGATGTGCTGGCTGCCGAGATCCGGGCTGGCCGGCTGGCGGTGGGTGACAAGCTGCCCACCGAGGCGGTGCTGGTGGCGCAGTTCTCGGTAAGCCGCACGGTGGTGCGTGAGGCCATGTCGCGGCTCAAGTCGCTGGGCCTGGTGGACTCGCGCCAGGGCAGCGGTGTCTATGTGAGGGAACAGGGTTTTTCGCCGCTCAATTTTGATGCCAGCTCGGTGGTGTCCAAGCAAGCGGTGATCCAGATGGTGGAGGTGCGCCGCGGCCTGGAAGCCGAGGTGGCGGCGCTGGCGGCGCAGCGGCGCACCCAGGCCGACGTCAGGCGTATCCGCAAGTGCATCAGCTTGCTGACCAGGGCGGTGCAGGCCGGCGGTGACGGGGTCGATGAAGACGTGCAGTACCACCGCGCCATTGCCGAGGCCGCGCGCAACCCCTTTCTGATCGGTACGCTGGAATACCTGGGTCAGTTCCTGAGCGGCGCGACCCGGGTGACCCGTGCCAACGAGGCGCGCCGCACCGACTTTGCCGGTCAGGTGTGTGATGAACACGCGGCCATTTTGCAGGCCATTGAGGCCGGTGACGCGGCAGCGGCGCGCCAGGCCGCTGCCCGCCACATGGACAACGCCATCCGGCGCATCGAGCAGGCCGACCCGGCCTTCTGGCAGCAGGCCGGGGTGCAGCTGGCGCATCCGCTGGTGTCAGGGTTGCCGCTCAAACGCTGAGGTGCAGGTCACAGAAAGAGGTGGTCGATCCAGATCAAAGTTGTATGACAACCATATAAAATCATTTTCAAACCCGGACGCTGGGTGGCCATCAACCCCCGGTGCGGTAGCACGAGTGACACGCAATAAAGGAAGCAGACGATGACGTCCAAGGTCGGTGTGATTGGTTTGGGAGCCATGGGCCATGGCATGGCAGGGTCACTGCGCCGCCATGGCTGCCAGGTGCATGTGTGTGATGTGCGCTCCGAGGTGGCGCAGGCGTTTGCCGCCGAGGGCGGGGTGGCCTGCGCGTCGCCCGCTGACCTGGCGGCGCAGTGCCAGGTCATTGTGTCGGTGGTGGTCAATGCCGCCCAGACAGAAACCGCGCTGTTTGGCCCCGACGGCTGCGCTGCGGCCATGGCGCCTGGCAGTGTGTTTGTGATGTGCTCCACAGTTGATCCGAACTGGTCCATGGCCCTGGAAGCGCGCCTGGCCGAACGCGGCATCCTCTACATCGACGCCCCCATCTCCGGCGGCGCCGCCAAGGCCGCCAGCGGCCAGATGACCATGATGACCGCCGCCCGGCCCGAGGCCTACGCCGCCGTGGGCGACCTGCTTGACGCCATGGCTGCCAAGGTCTACCGCCTGGGCGACCGGGCTGGCGCGGGCAGCAAGGTCAAAATCATCAACCAGCTGCTGGCCGGGGTGCACATTGCCGCCGCCGCCGAGGCCATGGCGCTGGGCCTGCGCGAAGGGGTGGACGCCCACGCCCTGTATGAGGTGATCACCCACAGCGCTGGCAACAGCTGGATGTTCGAAAACCGCATGGCCCATGTGCTCAGCGGCGACTACACCCCGTTGTCGGCGGTGGACATTTTTGTCAAGGACCTGGGGTTGGTGCTGGACGTGGCGCGCGCCAGCAAGTTTCCGCTGCCGCTGTCCAGCACCGCGCATCAGATGTTCATGCAAGCGTCGACGGCGGGTTTCGCGCGCGAGGACGACAGCGCCGTCATCAAGATCTTCCCCGGCATCGAGTTGCCGCAAAAACCATGAGCCACGCGCAGCACGGTTCTCATGCCGGAGCCCAGGTCCGGCTCGGTTGTATTGCCGACGACTTCACCGGCGCCACCGACCTGGCCAACAACCTGGTGCGCGCAGGCATGCGCGTGGTGCAGGTCATCGGGGTGCCCAGCCAGCCGCTGGCGGTGGCCGCCGACGCCGTGGTGGTGGCGCTGAAATCACGCACCGTGCCAGCGCCCGAGGCGGTGGCGCAGTCGCTGGCGGCCTTGCACTGGCTGCGGGCGCAGGGTGCGGGCCAGATTTATTTCAAATACTGCTCCACCTTTGATTCCACCGCGCAGGGCAACATCGGTCCGGTGGCCGAGGCGCTGCTGGACGCCCTGGCCGATGTGCCGGGCGGCGACTTCACCATCGCCACCCCGGCGTTCCCGGACAACCAGCGCACCGTGTTCAAGGGCCATCTGTTTGTCGGCGACATGCTGCTCAACGAGAGCGGCATGCAGCACCACCCGCTCACCCCGATGCAGGACGCCAATCTGGTGCGGGTGTTGCAGGCCCAGTGCCAGCGCCAGGTCGGGCTGATCGACTACCAGGTGGTGGCGCAGGGTGAGGCGGCCATTCGGGCCCGCATCGCCGCCTTGCGCGCCCAGGGCGTCGGGCTGGCGGTGGTGGACGCCATCAGCAACGCTGACCTGCTGCGCCTGGGGCCGGCGCTCAAAGACCTGCCGCTGGTGACCGCCGGTTCCGGTGTGGCCATTGGCCTGCCGGCCAACTTTGGCATCACCCCGTCGGACCAGGCCAGCGCCTTGCCCGCGCCCAGCGGCTGGCAGGCGGTGGTGTCGGGCAGCTGTTCCCAGGCCACCAATCGGCAGGTGGCGGCCTTCATCCAGAGCGGCCGCCCGGCGCTGGCCCTGGACCCGCTGCACATTGCCGCCCGGCAGGCCGCCGGGGCGGATGTGGTGGCCGACGCCATGGCCTGGGCCGAACCCCTGCTGGGCCAGGGGCCGGTGCTGATCTATTCCTCAGCCGACCCGGCGGCGGTGAAGGCGGTGCAGGGGCAGCTGGGGGTGGCGGCCGCTGGTGCGCTGGTCGAAACCACCCTGGCCGCCATCAGCCGGGCGCTGGTGCAGCGCGGTGTGCGCCAGCTGGTGGTGGCCGGTGGCGAAACCAGCGGCGCCTGCGTGCAGGCGCTGGGCATCCGCCAGATGCAGATCGGGCCGCAGATTGACCCCGGCGTGCCCTGGTGTTTTGCCCAGACCGACGCCGCGCCAGCGGCAGGCCTGCACCTGGCGCTGAAGTCCGGCAACTTCGGCACCGACGACTTTTTTATCAAAGCGCTGGCGAGGCTGGCATGACCGAATCCGAAGCCCGCGAAGAAATCTGCCGCGTGGGCCGCAGCCTGTTTGAGCGGGGTTACGTCCACGCCACGGCCGGCAACATCAGTGTGCGGCTGGAGGCGTCCGAAGGCGGGGGCTACCTGATCACCCCCACCGACGCCTGCCTGGGTTTCCTGCACCCCGCGCGGCTGGCCCGGCTGGATGACCAGGCGCAGCAGCTTAGTGGCGATAAAGCTAGTAAAACAATAGCACTCCATGCCCATATCTACCGGGCTAGCGGCCAATTTGATGCCCAAACCCGGTGTGTCATCCACACCCACAGCCAACACTGCGTGGCGCTGACGCTGCGTCCGGTTGGCGCCGGGCCGCGTGAACTGCTACCGGCGATCACCCCCTACTTCGTGATGAAAGTCGGTCATGTGCCGGTGATCCCCTACCACCGCCCCGGTGACCCGGCGGCGGCGGTGCTGGTGGCGCAGACCATCACCCGGTACGGCCAGGCCGGTACCCCGATCCGCGCCGTGATGCTCGAACGCCTGGGCCCCAACGTCTGGCACGACTCGCCGACGGCGGCCATGGCCACGCTCGAAGAACTTGAAGAAACCGCCCGGCTGCTGAGCCAAGGCGCCCACGCGCCCATGCCGCTGACCGACTCCCAAATCGACGAACTGCGCCAGACCTTTGGCGCCCGCTGGTGACGCCCATGCCTCAATTTGCCGCCAACCTGTCCATGCTGTACCAGGAACACGCCTTCCTGGACCGGTTTGAAGCCGCCGCCCGCGACGGCTTCAAGGCCGTTGAATACCTGTTCCCCTACGCTTTTGACCGGCATGAGATCGCGGCGCGGCTGCAGGCCCATGGCCTGCAGCAAGCGCTGTTCAACGCCCCGCCCGGTGACTGGGATGCCGGTGAACGTGGCCTGGCCTGCCTGCCCGGGCGCGAGGCGCAATTTCGCATCGGTTTTGCCCAGGCGCTGGCCTACGCCGCCACACTGGACTGCCCGCGTATCCATGTGATGGCCGGCCTGCTGCCCGCGGGCGCCAGTTTTGACGCCTTGTACGCCACCTACGTCGGCAACCTGCGCTGGGCTGCCCAGGAAGCCGCCCGCCAGGGGGTGACGGTGCTGATCGAGCCGATCAACACCCGCGACATTCCCGGCTTTTACCTCAACCGCCAGGACCAGGCCCATGCCGTGCTGGCGGCGGTGGGCGAGCCCAACCTGAAGGTGCAGATGGACCTCTACCACTGCCAGATTGTTGAAGGTGACCTGGCGATGAAGCTGCGCCGCTACCTGCCCACCGGCCAGGTCGGCCATGTGCAGATTGCGGGTGTGCCGCAGCGCCATGAACCTGACCTGGGCGAGATCAACTACCCCTATCTGTTGGCCCTGCTCGACGAACTGGGTTACAGCGGCTGGGTCGGCTGTGAATACCGTCCCGCCGACCCGCTGGCCGGTGGCACCTCGGCCGGGCTGGGCTGGCTGACGCCCTGGCTGAAGCGCTGACCGGCCCGGCCCACCAAGGTCACACCGCCCTAGAATTTGTCCCGTCCATCCCCGCGCCATTTTTGCCCCCACCACAGCGTCACCATCATGCAATTCAACTTCATTGCCAACGCGCCACAGACCTCCACTTCCGGCCAGACCCTGGCCGTGCTTGACCCCTCGGATGGGCAAATCTACGACCAGATCCAGCGCAGCCAGGCGGCCGACGTGGACGAGGCCGTGGCGGCAGCCCGCCAGTGTTTCAACACGGTCTGGGGCAAATTCAGTGCGGCCGAGCGTGGCCGCCTGCTGATGCGGCTGTCGGCCCGGATCAGCGACAGCGTGGACGAGCTGACCGCGATCGAGCAGCGTGACTGCGGCAAACCGACCAAACAGGCGCGTGCTGACGCGCTGGCGCTGGCGCGGTATTTCGAGTTTTATGCCGGCGCCTGTGACAAGCTGCACGGCGACACCATTCCGTACCTGGAGGGTTACAGCGTCTTGACCTGGCGCGAGCCCCACGGCGTCACCGGCCACATCATTCCGTGGAATTACCCGATGCAGATTTTTGGCCGCAGTGTCGGCGGCGCGCTGGCGGCGGGCAATGCCTGTGTGGTCAAACCGGCCGAGGACGCCTGCCTGTCGCTGCTGCGGGTGGCCCAGCTGGCTGCCGAGGTGGGTTTTCCGGCCGGGGCGATCAACATCGTGACCGGGTATGGCCACGAGGTCGGTGACGCGCTGGCGCGCCACCCCGGCATCGACCACATCAGCTTCACCGGCAGCCCGTCGGTGGGCACCCTGATCCAGCAGGTGGCGGCGCAGCGACATTGCCCGGTGACGCTGGAGCTGGGCGGCAAGAGCCCGCAGATCGTGTTTGCCGATGCGGACCTGGATGCGGCGGTGCCGGCCATCCTCAACGCCATTGTGCAAAACGCCGGGCAAACCTGTTCTGCCGGGTCGCGTCTGCTGGTGGCGCAGGCCATTTACGAGCCGCTGCTGGCGCGTCTGGGCCAGGCCTTTGAGCAACTGCGCGTCGGGCCGGCCAGCATGGACCTGGACCTGGGCCCACTGATCCGCCAGAGCCAGCAGCAGCGGGTGTGGGACTTTCTCAGCGACGCCCAGGTGGCCAACATCCCGATGGTGGCGCAGGGCCGGGTGGTGGACGAGGCGCCGCAGGCCGGGTTCTACCAGGCCCCCACGCTGCTGCGCGACGTGCCGCCGCAACACCGGCTGGCCCAGGAGGAAGTGTTCGGCCCGGTGTTGTGCGCCATGGCGTTTGACGACGAGGACCACGCAGTGGCGCTGGCCAACGCCACCCGGTTCGGGCTGGTGGCCGGGGTCTGGACCCGCGACGGGGCGCGCCAGTTCCGCATGGCCCGGCGTATCCGCAGCGGCCAGGTGTTCATCAACAACTATGGCGCCGGCGGCGGCGTGGAACTGCCGTTTGGCGGCGTCAAGTCGTCGGGGTATGGCCGCGAAAAGGGGTTTGAAGCCCTGCACGGTTTCACCACCCTCAAGACCGTGGCGATTCGCCATGGTTGAGGTTTTGCCAGAAAAATTGGGCTCCAGCCCGCGTATTTAAACCATATATAGCTCTATAAATCATAGCAAAAGGAGACCCCATGAGAGTCAAAGGCAAGTCCATCATCGTCACCGGCGCCGGCCAGGGCATTGGCAAGGGCATCGCCCTGCGGCTGGCCGCTGAAGGCGCCAGTGTGATCGTCAACGACATCAACGCAGCCCTGGGTGAGCAGGTGGTGGCCGAGATCAGCCAGGCCGGCGGGGTGGCATCGTTTTTTGCCGCCGACGTGACCCGCTCGGCCGACGTCAAGGCGCTGGTGGCGGCGGCGGTGCAGCGTCATGGCCGGCTTGATGTGATGGTCAACAACGCCGGCTGGACCCACCGCAACCGCCCGGCGCTGGAGGTTGACGAGGACGAGTTCGACAAGTGTTATGCCGTCAACGTCAAAAGCGTCTACCTGGCCACCGTGCATGCCACGCCGGTGTTTCGGGCGCAGGGCGGCGGCAGCTTCATCAACATCGCCTCCACCGCCGGGGTGCGCCCGCGCCCGGGCCTGACCTGGTACAACGGCTCCAAGGGCGCGGTGATCACCACCTCCAAATCCCTGGCCGCTGAACTCGGGCCGGACAACATCCGCGTGAACTGTGTCAACCCGGTGTTCAACCCCGAAACCGGGCTGTCCACCGAGTTCGCCGGTGGCCCGCTGACCGAGGAGCGGATGGCCCGCTTTCGCGCCACCATTCCGCTGGGGCGTTTTTCCACCGCGCTGGATGTGGCCAATGCCGTGCTGTACCTGGCCAGTGACGAGGCCGCGTTCATCAGCGGGGTGTGTATCGAGGTGGACGGCGCCCGCTGCGTTTGAGGTCGATGCCGTTGTCGCTTGCCCCACCGGGTGTTGGCCATGCCTGAGCACAGTCGGCTCGACTGGGGCATTGTGGCCATCTTTGTGCTGGTCTACCTCGGCATGATCCTGGGCGGCCTGCCGCGCCTGAAGCTCAACCGCCCCGGGGTGGCACTGCTGGGGGCGATCGCCGTGATCGGCCTGGGCGCCACTACCACCGAAGACGCCGCGCGGGCGGTGGACCTGCCGACCATCCTGCTGCTGTTTTCCTTCATGGTGGTGTCGGCGCAGATGCGCCTGGGCGGTTTTTACACCGCGGTGACGCAGCGGGTGGCGGCTCTGCCGCTGGGGCGCAGCGGCCTGCTGGGCGCGCTGATTGCCGTGTCCGGCCTGTTGTCGGCCATTTTTTCCAACGACATCATTTGCCTGGCCATGACGCCGGTGGTGGCGCAACTGTGCCAGCAGCGTCGGCTCAACCCGGTGCCGTTTCTGCTCGGGTTGGCCTGCGCCGCCAACATCGGCTCGGCCGCGACGCTGATCGGCAACCCGCAGAACATGCTGATTGGCTCGGTGCTGCAACTGCCTTTTGGCGCCTATGTGCGTCAGGCCTGGCTGCCGGTGGCGCTGAGTCTGCTGTTGTTGTGGGCCTGGCTGGTGTGGGGGCCGCAGCCTGGCGTGGCAGCCACTGCAGCGGCGGCGCCCGGGCAGCTGCCAGAGGCCGAGCCGCTGCCCACACCGCCGTTTGATGCCTGGCAAACCACCAAGGGCCTGACCGTGGCCACGGCGCTGCTGCTGGTGTTTCTGTTCACCGACTGGCCGCGTGAGGTGGCGGCGCTGGTGGGCGCCGGGGTGTTGCTGCTGAGCCGGCGTTTTCATTCCTCCCATGTCATGGGTTTTGTCGACTGGGAGCTGCTGGTGCTGTTCATCGGCCTGTTTGTGGTGAACCATGCGTTTGCCGGCACCGGGCTGGCAGGACAGGCGGTGGCGGCGCTGGCGGCCCAGGGCGTGCACCTGAACGAGCCCGGGCCGCTGCTGGTGGCCGGGGTCGGCCTGTCCAATCTGGTGTCCAATGTGCCGGCGGTGATGCTGCTGCTGCCGCATCTGCAGGGCATGTCGGCCGGGGTGATGCTGGCGCTGGTCAGCACCTTTGCCGGTAACCTGCTGCTGGTGGGCTCGATTGCCAACCTGATCGTGGTGGACCTGGCGCAGAAAAGCGGCGTGGCCATCGACTGGCGCGCCCATGCCCGCGTGGGGCTGCCGGTCACACTGCTGACCTTGCTGCTGGTCTGGCTGACGCTGGTCTGAGTGGCCACAACTTTTCGGTCAGCACTTGGTAGGCCGCGACGGCGCAAATTCCTATAATCCTTACCAACGGTAAGAAAAGGAGTTTGCCATGACAACCGCCACGATGAGCAGTAAAGGGCAGGTGACTATTCCCTTGGATTTGCGCCAGGCGCTGGGTTTGCATGCCGGAGTGCGGCTGGATTTTGTGCGTGAGGGTGATGTGCTCAAGGTGGTCAAATTGGCAGATGCCACGTCTGCGCTGAAGGGGCGGTTTGCCGGACGGGTGGCGCTTGCTCCCAGTGTGGCCGACATGGACGAGGCGATTGCGCAGGAGTTGGCATCAAGCCATGCCGCAGGTGCCCACCCATGATCGGTCTGGACACCAATGTGCTGGTGCGCTACTTGGCGCAGGACGACCCTGTCCAGGCCGCCAGGGCCACGCGCCTGATTGAAACCGAGCTGTCGGCGGCGCAGCCCGGTTTCATCAGTGTGGCGGTACTGGTGGAGTTGTGCTGGGTGCTCAAGCGCCTGTACGCTGCGACTCGGCAGGAATTGCTGGATACCGTGGCAGATTTGTTGGCGGGTGTGCAGTTTCATGTGGATCAGCGGGACGTGGTGCAGGCCACGCTGCGCTATTTGCGCGAGAGTCCTGGCAGCAAAGTTGATTTGCCCGATGTATTGATTGCGCAGCTGGCCTTGGCCTGCGGTTGTGAGCAGACGGTCACGTTCGATCACAAGGCGGCCCGTGCCGCAGGCATGTCCCTGCTGGCCTGAGCGTCTCCCACCCGGATCGAATCAGCCAACAAAGCTATTCAATTTATAGCATTTGTAAGGGAGTGAACCATGTGGCATGTTTTCCCGTTGGTGGCGCTGGTGCTGGGGCGGCTGGCCTGGGCGGCGGCGCCGGTGCCGCATCTGGACGCCGCCGGGCAGGAGGCTTACCAGGCCTATCTGGCCGCGCCGGAACACAAGGCCTTTGCTATTGCGCCCGGCGGCGCCTGGGGCTGGAAGGCCGAGCTGATGTCGGTGGCGCAGGTCCAGGCCGACGCCCTGGCGGCCTGCCAGGCCAATACCCGGCAGAAATGTGTGCTTTACGCCAGGGACCAGCAGCTGGTGTTCAACCCGACGGCCTGGCCGTCCTTGTGGGGGCCGTATGCCAGCGCGGCGCAGGCGGCCAAGGCACCGCCGGGGCTGGCGCTGGGTCAGCGTTTTCCCGATCTGTTGTGGGGTGATGGCCAGAGTATCCAGGGCTGGCGCGGCAAGGTGCTGGTGCTGCATTTCTGGGGCTCCTGGTGCGGGCCGTGCCGGCGTGAGATGCCGCAGTTGCAGCAGCTGCATGACAGCCTGAAGGCCAACAAGGACGTGGCCTTTGTGCTGCTGCAGGCGCGGGAAAAGTTCGCGGTGTCGGTGCAGTGGGCTCAGGCCCAGGGGCTGGCCTTGCCGCTGTTTGATTCGGGCTTCTCCAGTGCCGCTGACCCAGGGTTCCGGCTCAAGGGCGGTGGCCGGCTGCCAGACCGTGAGCTGGCCAAGGTGTTCCCCACCACCTATGTGCTGGACAAACATGGGGTGGTGGTGTTTTCCCACTTTGGCCCGGTCGAAGACTGGGCCCAATACCGCGACTTTCTCCTGGACGCCGCCCGGCGTTCGGGCCGTTAGGGTCAAAAAAAGGCGCAGCCCGCAGGCTGCGCCCTGTCCCGGGAAGGTGGTCTACCGCTCTATTTCGCGGCAGTCCCGGTGTCGGGCTCGTCGTGCACGGTTTCCCAGCCGGTGATCATGGCCTTCAGGTGGGCGCCCATGGTGTGGCCGGTGGTGATCAGGTAGAGGTGGCTGACCAGGAAGGCCAGCATCATGAAGGCGGCGGCCACGTGGAAAAACGCCACCCATTGCAGTGACAGATAGGGCTCCAGGCCCCAGGCGCGCCAGCTGCCATAGAACAGGTAGAACCAGCCGGACACCCAGATCATCGGGCTGACCACGATCAGGATGGCCAGATAGGTCATGCGCTGGATCGGGTTGTGTTTTTTCAGCGCCGTGACCTTGTAGGGGTGGGGTTCACCCTTGAAGATGCCCACCGAGTAGAACCGGGCCACCGCCATGAACTTGTCGGTGGTCAGGATGTACTGGCGCCACTGGCCGGTGGTGATGTGCCAGAACACCGCCAGCACCCACAGCCCCACCAGTGACCAGGCGGCCAGCGTGTGCACCTGCACCGCGGTCTTGAAGCCCAGGTTGGCGTAACTGCCGTGGATTTCAAAGCCGGTGACCAGCAGCGTGATGATCAGCGCCGCCTGCAGCCAGTGCCAGAGCCGCTCAAAGCCGTTGAAGATGTAAATGCGTGATGCAGCCATGATCTCAGCCTGCCTTTCTGTTTTTCAGGTAAATGCGCAGGGCACCGTGGCCCAGCACCCCGGCCAGCGTGCCGAACACGGCCAGCCAGCCGATCAGGTCCAGCCACCGGTTGGTGTCACGCCCGGGCATGTAGATGCCCTTGACGTTTTGCAAGCGGCCGCTCTTGCTGTGGCACTGGGTGCAGGTGAGGGCATCTTCCTTGGGTGCCACCATGTGGGTGATGGGCCAGGTGTACTCGGTCTTGACAAAGTCGAACTTGCCACCAAACTTCTGCCCGGCAGCGTCAGAGCCGGCCTTCAAGGCAGCTTCCCACTTGAAGTTCTGCCAGAAGCTGGTGTCGTCGCGTTCGCCATAAGGCATGGCGGTGTGCGGGATCAGCAGCGACTTGGTTTCCAGGTCATAGGGTTGTTTGCCACGGAACACCTTGACCGGCCAGATGCGCGAAAGCTGGTCGTCGGCGCTGCCATCGTAGTGGTTGATCTCGGTCACCCCGGTGGTGTTGACCGGATCGCCCAGCATGGTGTATTTAACCTTGCCGTTGATCCAGATGTATTCGGGCACCACGTCGCTCTCGTAGGTGAAGTTGCCCTTCTTGCTGTCGTAGCTGTCATGGTGGCCCGAGCTGTCCTTGATGCTGAACGGCTTGCCTTCGGCGTTGAGCTTGCCAGCCGTTGACCAGTCCCAGGTCATCTTGGTGGCGATATTGCCGCGGGCAAATTGCGGGACATGGCAGGTCTGGCAGGCGATCTTGTCGGTGTGCTCGTTGAGCTTGTCGGCCATGGCCACCGTCTTGTGCGCTGCCTGGCCGTGGCACGACTGGCAGGTGGCGGCGTTGCTGGCATCCACCTTGCCGCGCATGTGGGCATCGCCAGCATCCTTGCCGGTGGGGGTGTAGCGGCTACCGGGAATGTTGTGGCCCTTGGTGGCATGGCAGGTGGCACAACTGAAGTTGAGGCCCTTCACATCCATGTGCACGTCCAGATAACGCTGCGGGTTGGTCATGGACGAATCCAGGTCACCGTGCTTGACGGCGTCACCACCACCACCAAAGAAGTGGCAGGCACCACAGGTGGCGCGGCTGGTTGGCCCGACACTCTGGGCCACGCTGCTGAGGTCCACCGGCTTGATCATCTTGCCCGAGCCGGGTGGGAACTCCATCTCTTTGTAGGCGGGGTGGCCGGCCAGGCCGGGCAGCTTCTTGTACTTGCCGGTGCGGTCATGGCAGACCAGGCAGTCGACGTTCTCTTCTGACTTGAAGTCGAATTTGTCGTCTTTCCAGCCATAACCTGCGTGGCAGGCGGTGCAGAACGCTTCATTGGACGGAATGGCGGTGCAGAAGTTGTTGATCACATTTTTCTTGCCCAGCACCTGTTTGCTCTCGGGGTTGAGCACCTCCCAGGTCCAGTGTTTGGTCTTGTGTACCTGCTTGGCCGCCTCGGTGTGGCAGCTCAGGCAGGCCTTGGTGACTTCCGGGCCGCTTTTGAAGGCTTGCTGCAGTTCCTTGAACTTGCTGTGATCGGCGGTGGAGTTGGCGCCCGCCTTGCTCATCGGCATGGAAGCGGTGCCCTGCGGGGCCGAGGCCACCACGGCGGGCGCGCTGGCGGCGACCGCTTTGGCCGGCGCGGTTTGAGCCAGGGCACTGACAGCCACCAGACTCAGGAGGGCAGTGAAACAGAATTGACGCATGATGAACTCCCGGTGGATTTCAGCAGCCGCTGGCAGCAGGACCACCACTACCGCCGGCCGCCGCCGGGGCCGGCACAATCATCTGTGGTGCGGGTTTGCTCGGGTCCATCACCAGGAATTTTTTCTGGTCCTGGGCCACCTTGCCCATGATGTCGCCCACCAGCGGGCCAAACATCTTGCCGATCAGTCCAGCATTCATGGTGGCGATGTAGACCTTGCCATCGTTCTTCTTGTAGACCGTGACCTTGCACGGCATCAGGATGGACAGGTAACGCACCGAGTCCTCTTTCAGGATGGGGCCGGAGTATTTGGTACTGCAGGCTTCCACCATCATCACCGGCAACACGTTGCCGCCATCGGCCTGCACCGCCTTGGCCGGGTTGCGGATGCCCGACAAGGCCCAGCCGTTGCCCGTGGCCAGGATGTTGTGCTGGATCCGGGCAACGGTCTCCTCCACCCCGAACGGACTCTCGTATTCATTGAACATCAGTCCTGCGGCCATGTTCCAGCCAATGACGCCCGTCAGCACGATACCGCCAACCACGCCACCAATCACTTTTGCAACCATGTCAAGCCTCGCTTTCGACTTTGTTAAATAGATATATCGCTATTAAACGATTAATGATCTATTAATTATTGATTTTGCTCAAGATTTGTTGCAATGCCGCAAAAATAGCGCCCTGGCACAGGCGCAGCTCAGTGTGTGGCCTGATGGTTGCCGTGAGGGCGGTGGTGACCCAGCTTGCCGTGGGGCAACGTGGCCAGGCGGGTGAACATGTCGCGGCAATACCCGTCGATCTTCAGGCATTTGTTGATTTCATCCACCGGCAGCGGGCCAGACACCACCACCAGGTCGTTGGCGCGCTCCAGGGCGCCGCTGGCGCGCAGGCGCCGGCGCGTGTTGTTGGCCCAGCAGTGGATACGCTGCGGGCTGCCGTGTTCACGCAGGGCACCGGTGCTGGCCTCAAAGGCAATCGCCACCGTGTCGGTTTTCAGGCGCAGCCGGTGCTCACCCGTGACCTTGCTGGCCGGCGTACTCAGGTCATACAAATGGTAGTGACCTTCCTTGAGTTGGTACTGCAGTGTCATGAAACCTCCTGGCGAGACGGGCATTTTGCAGGCCCGCCTGCCAGGCTAAAGCCTGAAAAGGTAACAAAAAGCAATTTTGCCGGGTCAATCAAGGGAAAACCCTGGGTCTATCTGTCTGTCGATGGCTGCGGCGGCGGCCCGCAGCCGCCGCGGCGCGGGGTTTAAACTCGCCCCGGCAACTGGCCCACCCCCTGACCGACGAATCCTCATGAGTACTTTTGATCCTGCCGCCCTGGAATGCCTGGCTGCCATTGTGGAAGAGGGCGGTTTCGAGCGTGCGGCGGTGCGCCTGTCGATCACCCAGTCAGCGGTATCTCAGCGCCTGCGTTCGCTGGAGGAGCAGGTCGGCACGGTGCTGATTGTGCGTAGCCGGCCACTGCAGGCCACCATGGCCGGGCGTCTGTTGCTCAAACACGCCATGCAGATGCGTCTGCTGCGCGCCGATCTGGAGCGTGATCTGAAGGATCTGGCGCCGGGCGCGGCTGGCGCGGCGGGTGAGGATGAACGGATTTCGATTGCCGTCAACGCTGACAGCATTGCCACTTGGGCGCTGCCGGCGCTCAGTCCGTTGGCGCGTCAGGGCCTGGGGCTGGAGATCATCACCGATGACCAGGACTTCACCTTTGACTGGCTGCGTGATGGCCGGGTGCTGGGGTGTGTGACCACCTTGCGGGCGGCCTTGCGCAGCTGCCGGGTCGAGCCTCTGGGTGCCATGCAGTATGTGGCGGTGGCCGAGCCCGGTTTTGCTGCGGCGCGTTGCCCACAGGGCTTGAGTCCCCACAATTTCAGCAGCCTGCCATTTGTGGCCTTCAACCGCAAGGATGACCTGCAGGCCGAGTTCGTCGCCAGTGCGTTCGGCTTCAAACACGTGTCGCTGAGCCAGATGTATGTGCCCAGTTCGCAAGGTCAGGTGCATGCCGTGTTGGCCGGCTGGGGCGTGAGTGTGCTGCCGGAACTGAAGGTGCGTGAGTCCATCCGCAGCGGTGCCTTGGTGAATCTGATGCCGGATCATGCGTTGCCGGTGGCGCTCTACTGGCACTGCTGGAATCTGAACTCGGTGGTGCTCGATGGCCTCACCCAGGCGCTGAAATCGGCTGCATCGGTGGTGTTGACCCCCGTCAGCGCCGGGGCCTGAGCTGGGCAGGGCGCAAAGACAACAGGGCGCCCCAGGCGCCCTGTTTGAATGAGAAAGCAGGCCTTAGCCCGCGTGGAATGATCCTGTAATGCTATAAAACATATAGCATTTTCAGAAGAATCAACGCACGATCAGGACCGGCACCTTGCAGCCGGCCAGCACTTCGGTGGCGACCGAGCCCATCACCAGGTTGACCAGGGTGCCGTGGCCATGCGAACCCATCACCACCAGGTCGAATTTGCCGTCGGTGGCTATTTTCGAGATCAGTTCACCGGGCCGGGCGATTTTCCAGACACATTTGGCCTCAATGCCATGGCGTTGCAGGAACTTGGTCACCGGTGTCATCACGCGGGTGCCTTCATCGACGTAGTATTTCTGCACCAGTTCCTTGCCCAGTGCCGAGCGCGCCTGGCTGGGCAAGGCCATCTGGGCCGTCACGGCGACATACTCGTTCTTGGATGAGAACATCTCGTTGGCGGCCAGGTAGGCCAGCATTTTTTTGGTGTAGGGACTGCCGTCAACGGCCAGAAGGATCTTCATCAGCTAACTCCTCGATAAGGGACGGTCAGTTTAACCAAAGGCAGCGGCCCTGTGTTGTCTCCGGTCAAGAAACTGCTGGGCGCTGGATGGCGGCCGGGTGCAGGGTCAATGCACCAGCTGGGCATCCAGCCCGGCGGCTTGCAGCGCCGCGACCACGTCGCTGATGTGCTGCGGTCCACGCGTCTGGATCACCAGCTCGATCTCGACATTCTGGGCAGCCAGTGTGGTGAAGGCCCGCTGGTGATGCACCTCATTGATGTTGGCACCCATGCGGGCCATCGTGGCGGTGATGCTGGCCAGCGTGCCTGGCACGTCACGTGCCCGCACACACAGGCGCGCCAGCCGGCCTGCGCGCACCATGCCCCGTTCGATGATGGAGGCCAGCAGCAGCGGGTCGATATTGCCGCCACTGAGGACCAGCCCGATCTTTTTGCCCTTGAAGCGTTGCGGGAAGCGCAGCAACGCAGCCAACGGTGCCGCACCAGCGCCTTCGACCAGGGTCTTCTCGACCTCGAGCAGCATCACGATGGCCTGCTCAATGTCACCCTCGTCTACCAGCAGCAAGTCATTCACCCGCTGCCGGATGATGGCCTGCGGCAGCTGCCCCGGCGTGCCCACGGCGATGCCCTCGGCAATGCTGCTGCTGCCCTGCGGGTGGTGGGTGCCTTTGATGGCATTGACCATGCCCGGGAAACGGGTGGTCTGGACCCCGATGATCTCGATGTCGGGTCGCAGCGCCTTGGCGGCAACGGCCATGCCGGCAATCAGGCCGCCGCCACCGACCGCAGCGACCAGCGTGTCCAGGTCGGGCACCTCGGCGAGCATCTCCAGTGCCACCGTGCCCTGGCCGGCCATGATGTCGGCGTCGTCATAAGGATGGACAAATACCAGACCCTGTTGTTCGGCCAGCGCCCGGGCGTGGTTGCGTGCCTCGTCGAGCGAGTCGCCGTGCAACACGATGTCAGCGCCAAAGCCGCGCGTGCGCTCCACTTTCACCCCCGGCGTGAAGCTGGGCATCACGATCACGGCGCGAATGCCCAGCCGCTGGGCATGGTAGGCCACACCCTGGGCATGGTTGCCGGCGCTCATGGCGATCACCCCACGGGCGCGCTCAGCCTCGGTGAGCTGGGCCAGCTTGTTGCAGGCCCCGCGCTCCTTGAACGAGGCGGTGAACTGGAGGTTTTCAAACTTCAGGAAAACCTGGGCGCCGGTGATGTCCGAGAGGGTGTGCGACGGCACGCAGGGGGTGCGCAGCAGATGGTCATGCAGCCGGGTGGCGGCTTGCTGAACGGCGTGGAGGTCTATCATTGTCAGTTTGGTGTCAGAATTGATCCCCCGAATGGGGGATAGGCAAGTGCAACATTCGGGCGTAAATTAGGGTCAGTGACATTGTGACCAAATTCACGGTCAATGCCTTTTTATTAGCCCCACACTGTGCCACGAAGGCCAGGCCACATCCGGTTGCCTACCCCCTATGAGTTCTGCAGTCGGACTGCAACATTCCGTCAAAACCCGCGTGACCCTGTTCACGTTGGCCATTTTTGTGGCCAGCCTGTGGGCGCTGGCCTGGGTGGCTGCGGACCTGTTGCGGGGCAACCTGCAGCAGCAGGCCGGTGCGCAGCAGCGCACATCGGTGGCCTTGCTGGCCAATCAGATTGATGACCAGATTCGCACTCGCTTGAGTGTGCTCAATGCGGTGGCGCAATCCATGGCTGGCACCGCGCTTGACCGCACGGTCGATCTGCAAGCCCTGCTGCATTCGCGCCCGGGTGTCCAGGCTTTGTTCAATGGCGGCTTGTTGATCTTGGACGCGGGTGGCGTGGTCAGGGCCAGCGTTCCGGTGCTGCTTGACCGGGTCGGACGGCAGGTGACATTGGATGCCGCGGATCTGTCCCGCTTGCGCCAGAGCAGCCTGGCTTTTGTGGCGCACCCGATGATGGGGCCGTTCCTGGGGACACCGGCGGTGCCGATGGTGGTGCCACTGCGTGATGCGCAGGGTCGGGCGACGCACTGGCTGGTTGGCCTGGTGGATGTGCTGCAAAGCAGCTTTCTCGACCATCTGGGCCAATTGTCGGTGGACCAGTCGGCGAGTTTTCTGGTGGTTTCGCGGCCCCACCGCATGGTGGTGACGGCCTCTGACCGCAGCCGCATTTTTGCCGCCAGCCCGGCGCCAGGGCTTGACCCTGAGATGGACCGTTATATGGAAGGGGTAGAGGGCACCAGTATCCTGACCAACACCGCAGGTGTGTCGGTAATGATGTCGGTGGCGGCCATTTCTGCTGCCCGCTGGCATCTGGTGACACAACTGCCGGTGGTCGAGGTTTTCAAACCGGTCGCCGTGGTGCAGCAGCGTTTGTGGCTGGCCGTGGCTGCGCTGACGCTGCTGGCTGCTGCGCTGACGTGGTGGATGTTACGCCGCCAGTTGCAGCCCTTGGTGCAGGCAGCCGAAACCTTGGCCGGATGGGTCGACGCCGCGTCGGTGCCGGCACCGTTGCCACGTGTGCGCGACGACGAAATCGGGGTGTTGATGGACCGGTTCAACCAATTGCTGGCGCAACTGGGTCAGCGCGAAAACACCCTCAAGCAACAGGCACAGGCACTGACCCAGTCCAACCAGGGTTTTCAGGCGATCCTGCAAAACGTGCCGCAATTGATCTGGCTGAAAGATCCGCAAGGCCGCTACCTGGGTTGCAACCTGCCGTTTGAGGCGTTCATGGGGATTTCACTGGCTGCGCTGCAAGGCAAGACCGATGAAGAGCTGTATTCGGTCGACCAGGCCCGGATGTTTCTGGAGCAGGACCAGCGCTGTCTGCAGGCCAGGCAGCCCGAGGTGCTTGAACGTTGGGTGGAAGCTCCCGCCGGTACCCAGCGGATCCTGCTGGAAATCACCAAGGTGGCCTTGCGTGATGCCCAGGGGCAGGCCAGTGGCATTCTGGGCATTGGCCGGGACGTCACTTCGGGCTGGCGCATGAAGCAGTTCGAGCAACTGCGCAGCCGGGTCTTGGAGCTGCTCACGCTGGGGGCCGAGTTGCCGCAAATGTTGCAGACCCTGACCGATGGTTTGCGCGCCCTGCACCCTGATTGGTCCTGCATGTTGCTGCTGGTGGAGCCGGATGCGTCGTGGGGCCAGACCTTGAAGGTGGCGGCCTCGGCCGGACTGAGTGCCGAGTTCACCCAGGCCATCGACGGCCTGGTGGTGAATGAAGACAACGGGGGCTGTGCTTGTGCCGCCTTCACCGGCCAGCGGGTGGTGGTGAGTGACATTGCCAGCCATCCCAGCTGGAATCACTATCGCGCCCTGGCCCAGCGCGCCGGTCTGGGGGCGTGCTGGTCGCAGCCGATGTGTGATGCCCAGGGGCAGGTGCTGGGCGTGTTTTCGGTGTATCAGGCCCATCCGGCCACGCCGGTGGCAGCCGACTTCGAGTTGCTGGAGCATCTGGCGCGGCTGGCCGAGATCGCGGTGGAGCGGCGCCAGTCCACGCAACGCCTGAGCGCCAGCGAGGCCAGCTTCCGGGCGCTGGCCGAGCACACGCCCGAAGCGGTGCTGGTGCACCGCGGCGGCCGCATTCTGTATGCCAACCCGTCGGCGGTGCGACTGTTCGGGGCCGGCTCGGCGGCAGACCTGGTTGGTACCCTGACTCAGGACCGCATTGCCCCTGACTGCCTGCCGCAGCAACTGGCACGCATGCAGGCCATTGAACGGGCGGATGCGATTGAGCCGATGGTGGAGTCGCGTTTTGTGCGGCTGGATGGCAGTGAGTTCCATGTGGAGGTGCAGGGCACGGCGATCGTGTACGCCGGCCTGCCCGCCATCCACGTGTCGATCCGGGACATCACCCAACGCAAGCACGATGAACAGCAACTGCGGGTGGCGGCCAGCGTGTTCAGCCATGCCGTGGAGGGGATTCTGATCACCACGCCGGATGCGCGCATCATTGATGCCAACGCAGCCTTCACCCGCATCACTGGCTACAGCCGCGACGAGGTGTTGGGCCAGAGCCCGCGCCTGCTCTCGTCAGGGCGGCATGGGCCGGAGTTTTATCAAGTCCTGTGGCAGAGCCTGCTGACGCAGGGTTACTGGTCAGGGGAGATGTGGAACCGGCGCAAGGATGGGCAAACCTTTGTGCAAATGCAGCACATCAGTGCCGTGACCAACGACAAGGGGGAAGTGGTCCAGTACGTGTCCCTGTTCTCTGACATCACCGCCCGCAAGGCGCAGGAAGCCCAGCTGAACCATCTGGCGCATTTTGATTCATTGACCGGGTTGCCCAACCGGGCGTTGCATGCCGATCGGCTGCAACAGGCCATGGCACAGGTGTTGCGGCGTGGCAAGACACTGGCCCTGGTGTTTCTGGATCTGGATGGGTTCAAGGCCATCAACGACACGCATGGCCACGCGGCCGGAGACCACCTGCTGGTGGCGCTGGCGCAGCGCATGAAACAGGGCCTGCGCGAGGGTGACACGCTGGCACGGATCGGGGGCGACGAATTTGCCGCTGTGCTGGTGGATCTGAATCAGCCGCTGGACTGTGAGCCGCTGTTGCGGCGTCTGCTGGAGGCCGCCAGTGAGCCGGTGTTTTATGGCGAAATCCCGCTGCAGGTGAGTGCCAGTGTCGGGGTGTCTTTGTATCCCCAGGCGCAGGACATCTCGGCTGATGAGCTGCTGCAGCAAGCCGATCAGGCCATGTACCGCGCCAAACAGGCCGGCAAGAACCGGTTTCATGTCTTCCCGCCCACTGTGGCCACTAAAGCCACTGAAGCCACTGAGGCGCACTGACCGCCAGCGGGGCTTATTTCACGCTGCGGGCCTTCTGGTCACCGGCTGCCACAGATTGATGCCGCCTTCCACCGCGTGCTGGTCAATGGCCTGGAGTTCGTCCGCCGAGAAATGCAGGTTTTTCAGTGCCCCCAGCAGTTCTGTGATCTGCGCCGGCCGGCTGGCGCCAATCAGGGCCGAGGTGACCCGGGTGTCGCGCAACACCCAGGCGGTGGCCATCTGCGCCAGGCTCTGGCCGCGTGCCTGCGCCATGGCGTTGAGGGCGCGCACGTGGGCCAGGTTCTGTTCACTGAGGAACTCGGGCTTGAACGAGCCGCCACCGGGCCGGTTGATGCGTGCATCCTGCGGAGTGCCGTGGAGGTACTTATCGGTCAGCAGACCCTGCGCCAGCGGGCTGAAGGCAATACAACCCATGCCGAGCTCATCCAGCGTGTCGAGCAGGTCTTCCTCAATCCAGCGGTTGAGCAGGCTGTAGGACGGCTGGTGAATCAGCGCCCGCACCCCCATGCTTTTCAGAATCGCCGCTGCCTCGCGGGTCTGGCTGGCCGAGTAGCGGCTGACCCCCACGTACAGGGCCTTGCCTTGCTGCACCGCGCTGGCCAGCGCACCCATGGTTTCCTCCAGCGGCGTGTCGGGGTCAAAACGGTGCGAGTAGAAAATGTCCACATAGTCCAGGCCCAGGCGTTGGAGGCTCTGGTCCAGACTCGCCAGCACGTATTTGCGCGAGCCACCACCTTGGCCGTAAGGGCCGGGCCACATGTCGTAGCCGGCTTTGCTGGAGATCACCAGTTCATCCCGGTAGGGGCGCAAGTCGCGGCGCAGATGCTCGCCAAAATTGGTTTCGGCGCTGCCGTAGGGCGGGCCGTAGTTGTTGGCCAGGTCAAAGTGGGTGATGCCGGCATCAAACGCGGTGCGCAACATGTCGCGCTGGGTCGCCAGCGGTGTGGCGTCCCCAAAGTTGTGCCACAGGCCCAGGGTGATGGCGGGCAGTTTCAGGCCACTTTGACCGCAGGTGCGGTAGGCCATGGTGTCATAACGGGCCGGGTTGGCAGGGTAAGTCATGCTGGTTTTGCCTCTGTTGATGGGTCAAAAGTGCCTCTAGCCCGGGTGGAATAATGCTTTGTAGCTATAAAATAAGTAGCATGCAAGTCAAATCCGGCGCTGCAGGGTGTCACGGGACAATGATTTCCTGGGAATCATGCATACATTCGGGCGGCTGGCCATAACCTGCCGAGCGTACCTGCTGCTCCAGCGTCAGCTCAATCTGGAACCACTGGCAGAAATGGTTTTCGTAGCGGTAGCTCCAGACCTCACCTCGTGAGCGCCCGAGGCCTTGCACCTCGCTGGGGCGGCCCAGTAACTGGCGCACGGCGTCCTGTGGCATGCCAACCGTGACGCGGCTGAAGTTCTGCTCAGTCAGGACCTGCTCGGCGCGCAGCGCCTGGCCAGCGGCATCCAGGTAGACAAACCAGGTGTGGTGGCCGCGCGGCCCGCGCGGAAATTCCAGTCGTGTGCCAACGTCAAGCTGGCGTTCCATGTCGGGGGCGCCCAGGCGGGCTACCAGCGCCTCGCGGCGCAGGCCGGTCAGCACCTCGGGCGGCGCGTAGCTGCTGCAGCCGGCCAGCAGCGCCAACAGCAACCAGGACCCATGCCAGAGTGACAGACGACGTTGCATCACAAATTCTCCTGATCGCAGCCGCCAGCGGCGGGCTCTTGGGTGAATTCTAGTTGGCCGGGCCAGTGCGAGAAATATCGCTGGCTTGGTCGGTGTAAACCCTGATTGATTTAATTATTGATGTACTTAACATCAACATCAATTTAATCCATCACACCGGCAGACCTCGATCCGGCGACCCATGTCCAACAACATTGCCACCATTGCTGATATTGCCCGCCACGCAGGGGTTGGCACGGCCACGGTGGACCGGGTGCTCAACAAACGTCCGGGTGTCAATGCCGAGACCACCCAAAAGGTGATGGCGGCCGTGAAGGCGCTGGGCGAACCCACGGTGCTTCGGGGGCGGCCACGGCAAAAGGAAGGGTTTCGTTTTGCCTATGTGTTGCCGGACACGGAAACCCCGTTTTTCAACAAGATGGAGCGGCTGATTGCCCAGACGGCGGGTGACTTTCGGCACCAGCACATCACCGAGGTCACCCATCGGCTCAGCGCGGATGACCCGGCCGCCTTTGCTGCCGATCTGGCGCGTATCAATGACTGCGACGGCATTGTGCTGGTGGCGCCCGATTTGCCGGCCATCAAACTGGCGATCAATGATCTGGCGCGTTCGGGCATCCATGTAGTGACCCTGTTTTCTGATGTGGCCGGGTCGATGCGTGAGGCGTTTGTCGGGGCGGACAACCGGGCAGCCGGGCGCACGGCCGGGCTGTTGCTGGCCCGCATGGCGCAGCTGCCCCGGCGCGACACCCTGCTGCTGCTGTCGCAGGCCACGCGCATGTCGGGCGAGATCGAGCGGCGGATTGGTTTTGTCCAGGTGCTTGAAGAGCGGTTCCCGTCGATCAAGGTGGTGCGCCTGCTGGACCTGCCGGGTGACGACGCCGGTGTGGCCAGCATGCTGGGCAAGACCCTGGCTGAGGATGTGGACACCACGCGACTGGCGGGGGTGTACAGCGTTGGCGTGGGGACGGCCGGTGTGGTGCAGGCATTGGGCGCGCTGCAACTGGACCAAGCCCCGGGCCTGATTGCGCATGATTTCACCGAGCAACACCAGGCGCTGCTGATTGATGGCGCGCTGTCGTATGTGTTGCATCAGGACATTCATTACTGTGTTCTCACGGCCGCGCGTGCCTTGCGCGGCCTGTGTGAAAACGTGCGTGGCGCGCTCAACGTCGTGCAGCCACGTGTCGAGATCTTGACTGCCGAAAACCTGCATTGACACGGCGGTGGGATGTTTGCTGATCGGGTTGGTTGTATTCAAAACTTACGAGGAGATGTGTTCATGAGGAAGATGCTGAAAAAATTGCCGACACTGGCTTCGGTGACTGCCGCTGCGGCGCTGGTGATGGGCGCCACGGCCGCCCACGCGCAGGACAAGACCATCACGCTGTGCTGGGCGGCGTGGGATCCGGCCAATGCGCTGGTTGAGCTGTCCAAGGACTTCACGGCCAAGAGTGGTGTGAAGATGAAATTCGAGTTTGTGCCATGGCCCAACTTTGCCGACCGCATGCTCAATGAGCTCAACTCCAAGGGCAAGCTGTGTGACCTGATGATTGGTGACAGCCAGTGGATTGGGGGTGCGGCCGAAAGCGGCCACTATGTCAAGCTCAATGACTTCTTTGCCAAGGAAGGCATCAAGATGACCGACTTCGCCCCGGCGACGGTGACGGGGTATGCCGAGTGGCCCAAAAACACGCCCAATTACTGGGCCTTGCCGGCCATGGCGGATGCTGTGGGCTGGACGTATCGCAAGGACTGGTTCGCCAAGCCGGAACTGCGTGCCGAATTCAAGAAGAAGCACAACCGTGAACTGGCTGCCCCCAAGACCTGGACCGAGTTCAAGCAAGTGTCCGAGTTCTTCCAGGGCCGCATGGTGGATGGCAAAAAAGTGTATGGCGCCTACATCTTCACCGAGCGTGGCTCCGAAGGCATCACCATGGGGGTGACCAACGTGCTTTACCCCATGGGTTTCAAATACCAGGACCCGAAGAAGCCTTATGCCATGGACGGCTTTGTCAACTCGGCCGACTCGGTCAAGGCGCTGGAGTTCTACAAGTCCCTCTACAAGGGCAGCACGGCACCGGGCATGACCAACGCCTATATGGGTGAAGGTCTGGATGCCTTCAAGTCCGGCCAGGTGGCGATGCAGATGAACTGGTTTGCCTTCTTCCCCGGTCTGAACAAGGACCCGAATGTGGGGGGTGACAAGATCGGCTTCTTTGCCAATCCGTCTGACAAGGGCAAGGGCGTGCAGCTCGGCGGCCAGGGGATCTCGGTGGTGTCCTACTCCCCCAACAAGAACGAAGCACTGCAATACATCAAGTGGTTTGCCTCGCCTGATGTCCAGAAGAAATGGCAGGCCGTCGGCGGCTCCTCGGCCCACAAGGCAGTGCTCAATGACCCCGGTTATGCCAAGAGCGCACCCTATGCCCAGGCCTTCCTGGACTCCATGGGCATGGTGGTGGACTTCTGGGCCGAACCGACCTATGCGCAGCTGATGCTGGCCATGCAAAAACGTGTGCATGACTATGTGGTGGCCGACAAGGGCTCTGCCAAGGAAGCGCTGGACACCTTGGTGGTGGACTGGAAGAAGGTCTTCAAGGACGACGGCAAGCTGAAGTGATCGGTATTGCTCCCTTGCTCGCCCCGCATGGGCCGAGCAAGGGGACACCGCTGCGTGACCGCCAAGTAAACGAGACCCCACCATGAAGATCAAGAGCGCTGTCGAGCGTGCTGCCATCGCAACGCCTGCCACCATGGCCTCCACGGTGCGTGGCTTGTCCGATCGTGCCATTGCCTGGCTGTTCATCGGCCCGACCATGCTGATCCTGCTGGCCATCAACATCTTCCCGCTGATCTGGACCATCAAGCTGTCGTTCACCAATTACCGTGCCAACCGGCCCAACGCCCCGGTGGTGGACCTGGGGATCGACAACTATGTCTCGGTGCTGACGGACCCGGATATCTGGCTGGCCATGCAGAACACGGCGCATTTCCTGTTCTGGACCATTCTTCTGCAAATGGTCATTGGGTTCACCCTGGCCTATTTGATCGACCGCAAGTTCCGGGGGCATGGCTTCTGGACCACCATGATCCTGATTCCCATGATGTTGTCACCGGCGGTGGTGGGCAACTTCTGGGCCTTTTTGTACCAACCCCAGGTGGGTCTTTTCAACTACGCCGCCGCCTTCCTGTCGGGGGTGCCAGCCTCGTCGTTCTCCATGCTGGGGTCGGTGCAACTGGCGCCCTGGGCGATTGTGATTGTCGACACCTGGATGTGGACCCCCTACGTCATGCTGATTTGCCTGGCTGGCCTGCGCTCCATTCCCGACTACATCTACGAGGCGGCCGAAGTAGACCGTGCCTCCAAGTGGCGCCAGTTCTGGTCCATCACCTTGCCGATGGTGATGCCCTTCATCATGCTGGCGGTGCTGTTCCGTGGCATTGAAAACTTCAAGATGTTCGACATGGTCAACCTGCTCACTTCCGGGGGGCCGGGCTCGGCCACCGAACTGGCCTCCATCACCCTCAAGCGCGAGGCGTTCGAGAAGTGGCGCACCGGGTATTCATCGGCCTTTGCCATCATCTTGTTTGTCGCGGTTTTTGGGCTGGCCAACATGTACGTCAAGGCCCTGAATTACGTCAAGAACCGCTAACAGCCAACCAGGAAACGTCATGAGCAAAGGTATCAGCACTGCGCATTCCGTGGTTGAACCCAGCGACACCAGCCGCTGGATCGCCGGCTTTCTGGTCGCTCTATATGCCTTGGTGACCATCACGCCGTTGGCGTGGATCATCCTGACCGGTTTCAAGAGCCCAGGCGATGCCATCAGCTACCCACCCAAGGTGGTGTTTGAGCCGACCGTGCAAGGGTATTGCAACCTGTTCACCACGCGCTCGCGCCAGACCCCCGAATACATTGCTGCCCTGCCGGCGGCGCAAGACCAGTGTGAGCAGATGGCCCGCGCCGACAACATGGTGGTGGCCGGCAAGTCCAATTACATTCCGCGTTTTGCCAATTCACTCATCATTGCCTTTGGCTCCACCATTCTGTCAGTGGCGCTGGGTGTCATGGCGGCTTACGCCTTTTCGCGGTTCAAGGTGCCACTCAAGGACGACCTGCTGTTTTTCATTCTGTCGACCCGCATGATGCCGCCAATTGCGGTGGCCATTCCGATCTACCTGATGTACCGCGAGCTGGGCCTGTCCGACACCCGCACCGGCATGATCCTGCTCTACACCGCCGTCAACGTCTCGCTGGCGGTCTGGCTGCTCAAAGGTTTCATCGATGAAATCCCGCGTGAATACGAAGAAGCCGCCATGGTGGACGGTTACACCCGGCTGCAGGCGTTTCGCAAGGTGGTGCTGCCGCAGGCCACCACCGGCATCGTCGCCACCGCCATTTTTTGTCTGATCTT
The DNA here is from genome assembly GCF_028689305.1 of Rhodoferax sp. Classification (GTDB taxonomy): domain Bacteria; phylum Pseudomonadota; class Gammaproteobacteria; order Burkholderiales; family Burkholderiaceae_C; genus Rhodoferax. The sequence continues at coordinate 41,487 of NZ_JAQTWM010000016.1, forward strand.
TGCCTGGAACGAATACGCCTTTGCCGTGTTGCTGACTTCGGGCGAGGCGCAGACCGCGCCGCCGTTCATCCCCATCATCATTGGTGAAGGTGGTCAGGACTGGCCGGCTGTGGCCGCTGGCACCACCCTGTTCCTGGTGCCCATCCTGGTCTTCACCGTGCTACTTCGCAAGCATCTATTGCGTGGCATCACCTTCGGCGCCGTTCGCAAATAACACCTGGCTGATCATGTCCACTACCTCGATTTCTCCTGTGAAAGCTGCTGGCACGGCCGGTTCCCGCTGGCCCCGCTGGTTGCGCCGCGGCCCCATGGAAATGGTGGCTTGCCTGGTCATCGGCCTGGGGCTGTTCATGTTGTTGCAGCCCTTTGCCCTGGTGCTCTACACCTGGTCGTTTGTCACCATGCTGGCCGGCACGGTGATGTTCATGGTGGTTTCCAAGTTCCCTGAATAAGCACCATGGCTGAAATCCGTATTCAAAACCTGCACAAGGCGTTTGCCGAGTTCACCGCCGTGAAGGATTCGTCGTTCACGGTGAACGACGGTGAATTTTTTTGTCTGCTGGGGCCGTCGGGCTGTGGCAAGACCACCACCCTGCGCATGATCGCCGGGCTGGAACTGCCCACCTCCGGGCAGATATTTCTGGGGGGTGAAGACGTCACTTTCAAGCGTGCCTCGGCACGTGACATTGCGTTTGTGTTCCAGATGTTTGCGTTGTACCCGCACATGACGGTGCGCCAGAACATCGCGTTTCCGCTGGTATCCCAGGGCATGGCCAAATCGGAGATCACCCAGCGTGTGGCGCAAGCCGCCAATACGCTGCACATCACCGGCCTGCTCGACAAATCGGTCTCCGGTCTGACCAGCGGGGACCGCCAGCGTGTCGCTCTGGGCCGGGCGATCGTGCGCCAGCCGATGGCCTTCATGATGGACGAACCCCTGGGCGCATTGGATGCCGAGTTTCGTGAGCTGATGTGTGAGGAACTGCGTGGCCTGCATGACCGGCTGGGGGCGACCACGGTCTATGTAACCCACGACCAGCGCGAGGCGATGTCGATGGCTGACAAGATCGCCATCATGAACCAGGGCGTGATCGAGCAGCTCGGTGCCCCGCAGGAAATTTACGAACGTCCGGCCAGCGTGTTTGTGGCTGATTTCATGGGCTCGCCATCGATGAACTTCATCCCGGTCTCGGCGGCGTTGGCCCGCGGGGCGACCACGATCCGTGTCAGTGGGGCGTCATTGGGTTTGCCGGCGGTGAGTGATGCGGTCACCGAGCGGCCCCTGTTGTATGGTGTTCGCCCCGAGCATATCCAACTCTCGGCAGACACCGGTTTGCGGGCTGAAGTGGTGGGGGTGGACTACCTGGGCAACTGCCAGATCGTCACCTTGACCACTGCCGTGGGCAGCACCGTGCGCGCCAAGGCGGATGTCCGCTCACCCGCTCAGCGGGGCGATCAGGTCGGGCTGGTGTTTGACGCTGCACAGGTCAGCCTGTTTGACGCGGCCAGCGGGCGCGCCCTGCGCACCGCGCGTGATGACATTCCCGTCAGCCTGATCGGGACCAGAGGAGGTGCGGCCCATGGCTGATCTGAAAATTGCCGCGGTGAGCAAACATTTTGGCCAAACAGCGGCGGTCCGGGACTTGAACATCGACATGGCCAGTGGTGAATTTGTCGTGCTGCTGGGCCCCAGTGGCGCGGGCAAGACCACCACCCTGCGTTTGGTGGCCGGGTTGGAAACGCCTGACAGCGGGCAGGTCTGGATCAATGGCCGCGATGTCACCCAGGTGGCACCGGCACTGCGTGACGTGACTTTTGTGTTCCAGCAGTATTCGCTCTACCCGCATCTGAGTGTCTACGACAACCTGGCCTTCCCCCTGCGTTCACCGCTGCGCAAGACCAGTGAAGACGACATCCGGGCCAAGGTGACCGAAGTGGCACGCATGCTGCGTATGGAAGACAAGTTGCAGAACCCGGCCACCCGGCTCTCCGGTGGGCAGATGCAGCGGGTGGCCATTGGCCGCGCCCTGGTGCGCAACCCGGCGGTGTACCTGATGGACGAACCACTGTCGTCACTGGACGCCAAGCTTCGCAACGACCTGCGGCTGGAGCTCAAGCGCATCCAGCAGGACACCCAGGCGACCATGTTGTATGTCACACATGACCAGGTCGAGGCGCTGACCCTGGCCACCCGCATCGGTGTGCTGGATCACGGGCAGCTGGTGCAGTTGGGCACCCCCCAGCAGGTGTATGAAGACCCGGCCAGTGTGGCCGTGGCCAGCCGGCTGGGTTCACCACGCATCAATCTGTTGCCCCGTGCGGCGCTGGCCTATCTGCAGGTGCCCGAGACGGTCACCACGCTGGGGGTACGGGCCGAGCACATCCAGGTCTGTCACCCGGACACCCTGGCACAGGCCAACGCGCAGGCCCGTGTTGAGCGGATTGAACGCCTGAGCGACCAGTATTTGCTGCACCTGAGTTTGCCAGGCAGCGAGCAGGGGCTGATTGCGTCGGCCCATCCTGGCGAGCTGGCCCGGCCCGGCGAAGACATCCACATTCACATTGCACACAGCCTGTGGTTTGATGCCGGCGGGCAACGGGTGCGCCACTGATCATCTTTACACAGGGACTCATCATGTCAATCAACACAATCATTCAAAACGCCACCCAGACACTGGTGGACCATCTGGAAGAACTCACGGCGCTGGACCAGGCCATTGGCGACGGCGACCATGGCCTGAACATGAAACGTGGCGCCCAGGCCATCCAGGCCAAGCTGGCCGAGATGGAAGGCACCGGCCTGAACGAATCGCTCAAGACCATGGGCAAGACCTGTGTAGCCATGATTGGTGGCTCGTCCGGCCCGGTGTTTGGCACCCTGCTCATGACGCTGGGCAAGGAGCTGCCCGCCAATCCGACCCACCAGGACCTGGCCCTGGCGCTGCGCACCAGCATCGAGGCCCTGACCCGGCTGGGCAAGGCCCAGGTGGGGCAAAAGACCCTGCTTGATGTGTTGGACCCGGTGCAAAAAGTGCTGGCCCAGGGCGGCGATGACCTGATCGCCCGGGTGCGCCAATGTGCATTGGACAGCGCTGCCGCGACCGCTGACATGGATGCCACGCGTGGCCGTTCGTCCTTTCTGGGTGAGCGTGCCAAGGGCCATGTGGACCCGGGGTCACGCTCCACGGCCCTGATCATTGCTGCGGTCTGTGACACCTTGTCCCGGGCCTGAGTGTTGCCGCCGGCTTTTTACTGACTCAAGAGGTACCCCATGAAAAACCTGATGAACCACGTTGACACCGTTCTGGCTGAATCGCTGGACGGTTTTGCTGCCGCGCACGCCGACATTGTGGTGCTTGGCGCGGATCGCGAATTTGTTCGCCGCAAGACCCCCAAGCCCGGCAAGGTGGCCTTGATTTCGGGGGGTGGCGCCGGGCACGAGCCGCTGCATGCGGGCTTTGTCGGTCATGGCATGCTGGATGCGGCTTGTCCCGGGCAGATTTTCACCTCGCCTACCCCCAACCAGATGCTCAACGCTGCGCAGGCCGTGGATGGGGGTGCCGGTGTCCTGTTCATCGTCAAGAATTATTCCGGCGACATGATGAATTTCCAGATGGCGGCAGAAATGCTCGACCAGGACAACGACATTGTGATCGTCAATGACGACGTGGCGGTGGAGGACTCCACCTACACCACCGGCCGCCGGGGCGTTGCTGGCACCCTGATTGTGGAAAAGATGCTGGGTGCTGCCGCCGAGCGCGGTGATAGTCTGGAGCAGCTCAAGGCATTGGGTGATGCCGTGAACAAGGCCACAGCCTCCATGGGGGTGGCGCTGACCTCCTGCACGGTGCCGGCCGCCGGCAAACCAACCTTCCAGATTGGCATGCATGAAATGGAGGTGGGCGTTGGCATCCACGGCGAGCCAGGACGGCGCCGCGTGCCGCTGGCCAGCGCGGACGACATTGCCGAAGAGCTCACCAACTCGGTGATGAAGGATCTGGCGCTTCAGCCGGGGCAGGAAGTCATCCTGCTGGTCAACGGTTTTGGCGGCACCCCCATGCTGGAGCTGTACCTGATGGTCAACGCGGCCCGCAAGGTGCTGGGCAAAGCTGGCGTGAGTGTGGTGCGTCACTTGACTGGCTCGTACGTCACCTCGCTGGAGATGGCCGGCTGTTCCATCACGGTGTGTGCTGTTGACAAGGACATGCTGGCATTGTGGGACGCGCCGGTGCAGACCGCAGCCTTGCGCTGGGGGCGCTGATCCGTTTGTCGGGTGCGTGGACCGGGGCCAGATGCTGGCCCGGCGTGTTGACCGCCGGGGGTGAACTTCGGTGATCGGTTATCTTCAGCGGGATGCGCGCCCTTCGATTTCCCAATACTCTACCCTTGCTGGCCGTGCTCGGCTCCGTCACCGCCCTGGGCCTGGGCACCTCGTTTGCCAAACAGCTTTTTCCGCTGGTGGGGTCGCTGGGCACCACGGCGTTGCGTGTCGGGTTTTCCGCCCTGCTGATGCTGGCCGTGTGGCGGCCCTGGCGCTGGGCGCTGTCGCGTTCCGATGCCCGCGCCTTGCTGCTCTACGGCGTGGCTTTGGGCTGCATGAACCTGTTGTTTTACCTGTCGCTGCAGACCATTGCCTTCGGGGTGGCGGTGGCGATCGAGTTCTCCGGTCCGCTGGCGGTGGCCATGCTGTCCTCGCGCAAGCCGGTGGACTTCCTCTGGCTGGCGCTGGCCATGGTCGGACTGGGTCTGCTGCTGCCACTGGGGCAAAGTGTGGGAAGCCTTGACCTGCAAGGGGTGATGTTTGCGCTGGGCGCGGCGGTGTGCTGGGGCGCCTACATTGTGTTTGGCAAGCGCGTGGGGCATTTGCATGCCGGGCACTCGGTGGCACTGGGTTTGAGTGTGGCAGCCATCACCGTGGTGCCGTTTGGTCTCTGGCACGCGGGCAGCGCCTTGTGGCAGCCACACATTTTGCTGTTTGGACTGTGTGTGGCAGCGGTGTCCAGCGCCTTGCCGATCTCGTTGGAGATGGTGGCCCTCAAACGCCTGCCGCAGGGTGCTTTTGGCATCATGACCAGCATGGAGCCGGCCATGGCTGCCCTGCTGGGCCTGCTGGTGCTTGATGAACACCTGAGTGCCATGCAATGGCTGGCCATCGTCTGCATCATGCTGGCGGCAGCTGGCAGTGCAATCACGGCCAGCCCAAGGGCTGCCCACACGGTGCCGCAAGACGTGGTGATGTGAGGGGTGACGACCCCGGGCGCGTAAGCAAGGCGTGTCAGTTGTTTCCAAATGCAGCCAAAGTGACCCAGGGACACTTGCTGAAACAATTTCAGTTTTCCAACCCGCCGGGACGGCGGCATCATGGGCGCCTCACGTCATCACGTGTCAATCAACAAAAGACAAAGGCTTTCTCATGAAAAATGATTCGCGTTGGGTTTCTGGCATCGTTGTATCAGCTGTTCTGCTGGCGCTGACGGGTTGCGCCGGCATGTCGCACCGAGACCGCAACACCATTGCCGGTGCCGGTATTGGTGCCGTTGCCGGTTCGATCCTGACCGGTGGCAGCACGCTGGGCACGGTGGGCGGTGCGGCCGTGGGGGGTGTGATTGGTGACCGGGTCGGGCACAAGTAGCCTGTGCCGTCGATGCGGCTGGCGTCATCCGATTGTTCAATCATGTTGGTCATGAAATAGGCGTCTATCCCACGTCAATAGGATGTTAATTGCTATTAAATAGATAGCTATTTAAGCAATTCTGCCGAGTTGCGCCTATCGGCCAGCCGTCCACACTGCACGTGCTGCCCAGCCACTGCATGCGCATGGCAGACACCGGCGAGTGCGGCAACATCACCACACGGTTCTTGTTGTCTGGCCTCGCGCACGATGTGAGCAAAGGTCGCAACAGTCTTGCCCAGTGATGGGCACCAGAGCAGGCTTCCATGCCAATCAGGCAAGGCGGAAAAGACGCAATGAGTTCCGCCAGCTTGGCGCGTGGCACGCTAGGCCTGAGCAACACAGGCTTGCCTGTTGCATCGACACAATGCACGGCAAAAACGTTCTTTGCCAGATCGATTCCAATGGTTACGATGGTCATGATTTCTCCTTTCGGACAAGTTGATGAAAAGCTCGCACTTCCCATCGTGGCACTCGGTTGTTGTTTACTGCATCCCTGACGGGGCGCGGCTTGCTCGGGACGGGGAAGTCCCTTTCATTCGTTAGCTGCCAGGAGTACTCGAGTGATCCTGTATAAGTACATGTCCGAATCAGCAGCGAAGTTGATCCTTGAAAATCGATCAATTGGATTTGCCAAGCCCGATACGTTTAATGACCCGTATGAGCTGAAGGCGGCCTATCCGCCGCAAGGAGCTAATCCACTAGCTTTGTTCATCGATGTGATTCGGTCATGCGGTAAGCAATTCATTTGGTCGGATACAAGTGGAGTTCTGTGCCTTACGCGAAACCCGTTGAACGCTTTGATGTGGGCCCATTACGGAGACGAACATCGAGGCGTGGTGCTAGGTATTGATGTAGAGCAAGCAGGATTTCTTGATGTGCAACGCTGCTTAGTGCCCGCACAATTTGGAAATGTGGTTTATACACATACTCGGCCAACCCACGCTTTGGCATCGTTTAAAGGCTCCAATCCGATCTCGGTAGGTCATACGCATCACTATCCTGTTGGCCACGAAGAAAAGCTGCAACGTACATTTCTCCAAAAGCCAGCCTGCTGGGCTTACGAAGAAGAAGTTCGGGTAGTGAAGTGCCTCTCGGACAGAAAGGGTGGGACTAATCAAAGCGGCACTTTTGTTGAAGTCGAATTGCCCGATAAGACACTCTATTGCTACACGCTTCCTGATGGAGCAATTAGGGAAATCTATTTGGGCATGAGACACTCTTCGCTTCAGTCTATTAGCGCCGCAAAAGCTGGACTACATGAGTATCACGAGCTTTGTCCAGAGCTGTCAGTTAATGGATGCCGGTTGTCCCGCGCTACGTGGGATATCGATTCGTTTGACGTTTCGGCATTGGTGGCTGAGCGTGGCAGCTAACAAATCATTGCAGCGAACGTTTGACCCGCCGCCCATTTTTGCTATCGCAAAAACAGGCGTCGCCTCAAGCGCCGCTGAATTCAGGCGTTGAGGCTGTGCAAAAAAACCTTTTGAAAGCGGAAATTACGTCAGTTGATGAGAAAGCAAAAAACGTTATTCGGGCATCGCATTCTTACCCTCAGTGCCATGGCCCGCTACAAACCCGTAGACCGTCATGCCTGCCTGCCCAACGTTCAGTTCATTTCCCTCAGTGGCGACAGCCAGCCCAGCGACCAGTGACGGGGGAAAGATAAGTCAGTCGTGCCTCATTGGGGTCTGATCCGGACGCACCGGTGCAAGAATGGGCGCAACAATAACCACACACGAAGCACAGGGGATCGAAACGATGAAGTCAAATCCGCATCTCATGAACCTGTTGGCGCTACGCGCAAACATGGTTTTTGCATGGTCTCGTTAGGTACTGTATGGACTCCCACGATAGTCGCTCAGAATACGAAAGCCGAATGCATCGGGTGCTCGCGTACATCGACGAGCATCTGGATGAGCAACTCGATCTCGCCACTTTGGCTGACGTTGCACACTTTTCGTCGTTCCACTTTCATCGGCTCTTTTCCGCATGGATGGGTGAAACATTTGGCGACTATCTGCGCCGTCGGCGAATCGAGGTGGCTGCTATGCGGCTTGCGGCTCAGCCACGCACGAGAATTTTGTACATCGCCTTGTCGGTGGGCTTTGGCTCTGCAGAAGCATTTACGCGCGCGTTCAAAAACCGCTTTGGATGCTCACCTTCGGCATGGCGTGAACTGCAGTCATTGCAACGCCATGCAAAAAGCAATTCTGATCAGGCGAATAGCAAGCACGGTCAAGCATTACAGGTGACATTCACGGAACATGAAGTCTCCCGAAAACTGAACAAGGAGAACATCATGAAAGTAGTACTCATTGACCGCCTGCCTGCGACTGTTGCCTATTTCCGCCACCTTGGCCCTTACGGCGAACCCATCGTGCGGTTCTGGCAGGAAACCTATGTGCCGTGGGCTGTCATGAACAAACTTGGCGCGGATCACGCTCGCTACGGAATCAGCCACGACGACCCGAGCATTACCGCACCCGAGCAGTGCAGATATGACGCTTGTGCCGAAGTGTTACCCGATTTCATGGCAACTGGTGGGGCACTCAAGAAGACCATTCCGGGCGGCAAGTATGCGGTGCTCCATTTCAACGGAACAGTTGAACGGGTAGGTGAGGCTTGGGCGGCGTTACTTCGGAACTGGTTACCCTCCAGCGGTTTGCAACTTGATGGACGTCCATGTTTCGAGTACTACCCAAAGGGTGCGGCCTTTGATTGCAAAACGGGAAAATTTGAGTGCGAGATATGCATTCCTGTGGTTCCGCTTTGATGACGAGGTCACAACAGTCAGCGTTTGGCACAGCGCTCTCGTGACTACCACTCGATGATTGGTCGCCACGAGTACAAATAATGGAGAAACGAAGTGGACGATATTGAAACGTCGATGTTGCGGGTTATGGAAGCCTACAAAACGGCAATTTCCGAGAAGGACATCGAAGCATTCATCAGTCTTTATAGCCCGGACGTGAAGGTATTCGACGCATGGAGCGTTTGGTTCTACGACGGTTCTGAGATCTGGCGGAAATTGATCAAGGAGTGGTTCCTTTCACTGGGCAACGAATGTGTCAGAGTGAACTTCGAAGAAGTGCAAACCCTCTGCGGATGTGAATTGGCAGTGCTCACGGCCATCGTCACCTATGCTGGTTATTCCGCTGAAGGTAAGGAACTGCGTACCATGCAGAACCGGCTTACCTGGACGTTCAAGCCAGAGAGAGGCGCCGTGAAAATTGTTCACGAACATACATCGGTACCTGTAGATTTCAATGACAAAAAAGCAATCCTTTTACGTGAACTCAGATAATGGCACTTAACCATCCATCAAGCGGGATTCAGCCCTGTCACTACCACCAATTGAGGAAAAATCATGAATACCGAACTCAACAACTATCCGCCAATGAGTCCCTATTTCACTGTGAGGGACGCGAGCAAGGCTATCGAGTTTTATAAAGCTGCGTTTGGCGCGACAGAAATCTCCCGGCTCACCGATGCGAGAACGGGGGGTGTCGGTCATGCCGAACTTATGATCAATGGCAGCCACTTTATGCTTGCCGACGAAAATCCCGCATGGGGCAATAAATCGCCTCTGAGCCTTGGCGGCACTGCTGTGGGTTTTAGTCTGATAGTGGAGAATGCTGATGCAGCCACAGAACGCGCGCGTGCCGCCGGCGCAACTATCGAAATGCCACCGACTGATATGTTTTATGGCTTCCGTAGTGCCGGAATCAGCGACCCCTTTGGGCACAAATGGATGCTTCAGCATCAGATTGAAAACGTCTCGCACGAAGAAATGCAAAAACGTTGGGATGCAATGCTGGCTTCCGGAAATACGGGTTGCACAAATACCGACAAATGACGAGCCAGCCTAACATTGCGCTCCAGAGGGACGCTTCGCAGGCAAGCCAACCTCGCGCCCTTGAGCTGGCACGTTCAGGCTGTAAAAAGCATCTGGCACGCGGTGTGGCGCGCGAAAATCGTATTTTTTTACAGCCTCGTTGGGCACCAGATGAAGCGTCGTGAGTTTTTGACAGGATGTGCTGTCGTCTCAGCAACGCCTTTGCTCACTTCATGTTCCAGCGAAGAATCGGGAGAGAAAAAAACCATGTACGTTGTTGAGTTGTGGACTGATTCCAACCCCGAAGATTT